>JAUXFJ010000218.1 GCA_030620065.1 Anaerolineaceae bacterium | reverse complement strand
TAGCAGGAGCGAAGTAGTTTTCTCCAAAGGCTGTTTGATATTTCTCACGCACTCCAGGGAAGTGCTCATCAAGTTTCTGGTAATAATACACTCTTTGTCGATTCCGCAGCGTCATACCAAAAGATGGAATGATATAAGAGGCTTTGTATGTACGTGCCGTCTCTACAATCCTGGTGATATTCAATTGAGTATCTGTAATAAAAGGCAGAACGGGCATCAATACCAATCCAGTATGAATACCATTTTCAGCAAGGATTTGCATGGCTTTTAACCGTCTCGTGGGAGAAGGAGCACCAGGTTCAATCTTCCTGGCTAAGTCATCATCAACAGTTGTAATTGAAAAACTTACCCGCGCCATAACCTCATTAATGCGTTTAAGTACCTGCAGATCTTTCAAAACCATATCGCTCTTGGTAAGAATATGCACCGGCCAACGTTGGTTTGCAATAACCTCCAATGCTTGTCCGGTTAGCTGATATTTGGCTTCAGCAAAGGTATATGGGTCATTCATCGAACCGAAACCAATTGTACCGATGACGCGTTTACGCGGCAGTCTTTTTTTGAGCAGCGCGACCCCATTTGATTTGATCAAAACTTCATTTTGAAAATCCTGAATTTGATAACACTCACTGCGCGTATCACAATAAATACATTGATGCTCACAGCCACGATAGAGGTTCATGTTGTAGGTTAAACCGAACCAGGTATCCACCCCTTTGACCTTATTTAATATCCCTTTGGCTTTAATTTCAGCATAATGCATAATGATTGCGTATTTCTATTCCTTTGTTCAGCTACCAAATTTCCACTTGTACTAAATCATTATAAATTAAGTTAAGGTTTAAAAGCATGAGAGAATCATCGTTCGACCAAAACACAATGATAATAATTGCAATTGAGATGTCCTATCTTAGCACAACTCTTCACCGACAATAGAGATCGTGCAGTGTAAACTTGATGATGTATAATCACACTATCACAACCGCTTGTTATATGAAAGAAGGCATAAATGGCACACATTCCTCGAGATAATGACAAATCAGATGACTTCATGAATGCTTCAGCAGAAGAATGGAGCAAACCTGAAGTTCCTAAGCCAGCTCCGCCAAAACCGAAAACGAAAACAGACCGCTGGGGAGGAGCAGTTCCGCCTGCGGATATCAACAGTGGCAGCCGCTGGGGTGCACCGGAAATGGACACATCAGACAGCCCAAAAATACCCGAGCTTTTTAAGAAGAAAGAAGGTAAAGGCCTTCAATGGTGGGTGATCGTATTGATCATTGCCGTTGTGCTCTGCCTTTGTTCTTGCGGAACGCTCGCAGTTCTTGCCGCAACAGGTGTATTATCCCTTTAATCTAAACCTCGATAAACCGAGCAACACCCCCACCTGAATCTGCATATCAGGGTGTTGCTCTCATTCCAGATAGCATATTCCTTCTACGTCCAGGACTGATTGAATTCTGGGACTTATGCCTATCACTCGATGTAAATATTGACGAAATATTAAGAAATGTTTTAAAATGCAATAAAGCTGTCCTGGGGCAGATAAAATCACGCGTATTCGTAATGAAAAGCATTATATCCAGCCTAAAAGAATAGATTATTAAAATCATTTTTGGAAGACTATTTTTCCCTCTATCACTCGCAAGCAACTAACAGATAAGATCTTCAGCGTCTCAAGCACTTAATGCCAGATTTATTCAGTACTTTATCACTGTTGATTTTTTGACTTGATTACCAGTTTCATGTTAAACTTAAAGATTATGATGCGCACATTAATGGTCTTAAGCTTCACTTATAACCTCTTGATACCAAGCATGTGTTCTCAATCCGCAGGTATCGTTCTCATCAGTTCGCCGCGCCCTAGTCAAACCATTCAAGGCACTGTAACGATATTGGGTACCACCAGGATCGCTGCTGCAGGCTTGCTGCTATTAGGCACTTACTTATTCGTACGGCACTTGATTAAACAATAAGTGAAATTACAGAAGGAAAAGACCCTATGAAAAAAGAGACTGAATTAATCACGCTTCCATATTTAATCGCAGGTCTAGGCAACCCGGGCAGAGAACATAGCGGCAACCGACATAATGTCGGGTTTATGGTGATTGACACACTAGCCAAAGAGCTCATAATCAAAATGAAACGCATTAAACATAAAGCTGTCATTGGTACAGGAAAACTTGAAGACAGACAGCTTTTGTTGGTCAAACCCCAAACCTATATGAACGCGTCTGGACAATCAATCTCGCCACTGATGCGTTATTACAAAGTTCCTCTAGAACATCTAATGGTGATCCATGACGATCTTGACATACCTTTTGGCACAATACGCATGCGCCCTGGGGGTGGGACGGCTGGACAACGCGGCATGAAATCAATTGTGACACAATTGGGAAGCCATGATTTCCCCCGGCTCAGGATAGGTATTAGCAGACCACCTGGGCGCATGTATCCAAAAGATTATGTGCTGTACAACTTTAATGCTGACCAGTTGGCTTTACGGGATGAAATCATCCAAAAGGCTGCTAAGGCAGTTTGTGCTTTCATCCTTGAAGGGCTTGAAAAGGCAATGAACAACTATAACGGAGAAATAGGAGAGGCTCTAAAATAAGTGCTTAACTATATTAAGTCATTGCCCGCATATCAAAATCTTCTCAATCAGATAAAACAAGGCGATGCCAGACAAGAGAATTTTCCAGGACTTGGCCTACCACGCTCTGCCAGGCTGCCTATCCTTGCAGCCCTCCATCAAGATCTCCAGCAGCTTATCATTTTACTCACTAATCGTGCTGATAGAGCCTTAACACTTTTTGACGAAATCGGATTCTGGGCACCAGACTCAAAGCGTATGTATTTTCCAGAACCCAATCCCCTCTTCTATGATCCCTCTTCGTGGTCACAGACCACACGCCGCGAAAGGCTGCAGGTGCTTACAGATCTGGCAGCGTATCACCTGCCCTTCATGCCAAACCCCTCTTCTCCACCTATCCTCGTAGCACCGATCCGGGCAATCATGACACGCACATTGCCGCGGCGTGAATTTCTTCGAAACACACGTAAGATCAAGCTGGGGCAGACTGTTACACCTGACGACTTATTGCGCTTTTGGGTTGGGCTCAGTTATGAATACAGTAATACTGTCGTACAGGTTGGTCAATTCTCGCGCCGTGGAGGTATATTAGATATTTGGCCGCCTAGTTCCATGCTACCAGTACGACTTGAATTCTTCGGGGATGAAATTGATACCTTAAGGAGCTTTAATCCAGCCACACAGCGAACAGCCGAAACGCTTAAAAGCATCATCATCTCTCCCGCTAAGGAATTTCTTCCCATCAATGCTGAAAAGATGGGTC
>JAUXFJ010000191.1 GCA_030620065.1 Anaerolineaceae bacterium | reverse complement strand
GTGTCTTGCAATAGGGCGAAACGTAAAATAATAGAGACACCTTGCATGCCCGTCTGACAGGTGAGATTGATCATTTGTGCAGAACCGCTGCTTGTTTGTTCCTGGTGGGTTTCAGTGATATGGATGATTTTCCAGGAATGACCCAGTGCATGCTTTGAATGCAAACCATGATGAAAATGTACACTGACTCTGGCTTGATCAATGCAAGGAAAATCTTCATTTACGCTTTTCAGGCGGTATTGGCCATTTTCAGGATCAATTGTCAGGCATAAGTATGGGGAAGTAAGTTCTATCATGCAGACTTGCTCCAATGTTTAAGAAGGTCATCGTAACTGATCGGGCCTTCCCTTAATATGATCAAATCATCATTTGTGCAATCCACGACTGTCGAGGCAGAATCACCGGGTGTACTCCCGCCGTCCAGGATTAGATCAACTCTGCCATTCAATTGGCTGATGACATCCTGGGCATCTGCCGGGTTGGGCTCTCCTGAGATGTTGGCAGAGGTGGTTGCGAGGGGGCCAGTCTGGAGTAGTAAAGCGAGTGTGAATGGGTTATCAGGCATGCGAACACCGAGCGTTGTATATTGAGAAAGTTCCTCCGCTAAGCCTTCTTTTTTGGGCAGCACAAGTGTCAATGGCCCAGGCCAAAATGATGCTGCTAAAGTCAGCATTTTATCGCTGAGTTCCTGTGTGATGAGGCTTAGTTGCGGCAGGCTGCCAATGAGCACAGGAATCGCTTTTTCTTGGGGGCGTCCTTTGGCAGTATAGATGTCCTGAATGGCTTGGCCATTCCAGGGGTCTGCCGCAAGGCCGTAGATCGTATCGGTAGGAAAGACGACTAAGCCTCCTTGTCCGATAATCTTGGCTGCAATGCTGATTGCCTGTGGATCCTGGATAGATAAGATGTGCGTGGTTTTAGTTTTCATTGGATACCTCAGGTTTGAATCATAATCAGCCGATCTCTTTCTGCCAGATCCTTTTTCAGGTGGACGGAGGCTTTTGGAAATGCTGCTTTAGCCAAAGCTAAACTTGTTTTTCCAGCGCCGGCTTCAATTTCCATGAGGATCATACCAGATGAGGCTATCCGAGTTGGCATTTGCTTAAGCAGTTGTCTAATCAGCTGCAGCCCGTCAGCCCCGCCGTCTAAGGCATGACTTGGTTCATGGCTAAAGGTGTTTACCTCAGTAATATTTTGTGTTGGGATATAAGGTAAATTGGCACAGATAAGATCAAACTGCCCGGAAAATGGCTGTATCAGATCAGCATTTGTGAAAAACAGACGTTTATCTAAATCATGTGTGTGTGCGTTTCTTTGGGCGATGTTTAAGGCTTTTAGATGTCGATCGCAAGCAAAAACTTTTATATCCGGGACATTTTTGGCAAGTGCAACTGCAATACAACCACTGCCTGTGCCTACATCAGCGGCGAGCCTTTTTTGGGGATGGGACTGCAGCCAGGCAATGGCAGTCTCAACCAGCATTTCTGTTTCTGGCCTTGGAATTAGCACATCCGGTGTGACGAGAAATTTAATGCCATAAAATTCCCAAGACTTCAGAAGGTAAGGTAAGGGTTCGCCGGCTTGTAAACGGTTGACTAATTTATCAAGTTGAGCGACTTGGTCAGCATCTGGGGTGAATTCAGGATGGGCAAGTACCCAGGTCTTTGGTTTTTGAAGGATATGAGAGGTCAACAAAAGCCCCAGATCGCGCGGGGCTTCAGTCTTTTGATTTAGTTTTGTGTGTAGCTTGGATAAAATGTTACCCAGATTTGGATCAGCCATTAGAATCTGTTGCTGCAAGTCTGTCTGATTCATCTTTCAAGCGTAACTCGTCGATAAACTTATCCAAATCTTCACCATTCAGAACACCAACTAAATTATGTGAGGAAAGGTTGATGCGGTGGTCTGTGACTCTGCTTTGAGGATAATTATAAGTACGGATTTTTTCAGCGCGTCCGCCCGAACCAATTTGAGAGCGGCGGGTTGCGTCAAGTTCGGAGACGCGTTTCTGCTCCTCGCGCTCGTACAGCCTTGCTTTGAGCACGCTCATTGCTCGCAGTCTGTTCTGTAATTGCGAACGTTCATCCTGGCAAGCGACAACTATGCCGGTGGGCAAGTGTGTGATTCGTACTGCGGTCATGTTCTTTTGCACATTTTGCCCGCCTGCACCAGCTGACTTATAGACATCCATCTGGATGCTTGAAGCAGGGATCTCAATTTCAACATCGTCAACTTCTGCCAGGACAGCCACTGTTATTGTGGAGGTATGGATGCGTCCTTGCGATTCTGTTTCGGGTACACGCTGGACGCGATGCACGCCAGATTCAAATTTCAATCTTGAAAAGGCACCTTTACCTTTGATCATGAAAATAACTTCTTTTAATCCACCAATGCCAGTTTCATTTATGGAGAGGACTTCTGTCTTCCAATGTCGCAGCTCGGCATAACGCAGATACATCCTGAAGAGGTCTGCCGCAAAGAGGCCAGCCTCATCGCCGCCGGTTCCAGCGCGGATTTCCATAATGACATTCCGCGAATCGCGTGGGTCTTTTGGAACCAACATACTTTTTAACGAGGCCTCAAGCGCTTCAAGCTCTGTTTGGAGTCCCTCTGATTCCAAATCTGCCATACTGCGCATTTCTTCATCACTTGACTGCTGCAATTCTTCTGTCTCTTGAATTTTCTGGAGTGTGTTTTTATACTTTTTTGCTGCGACAACAATCGGTTCCAGGTCGGAGCGTTCCTTGGACAGCTCGGCTATTTTTTGATAGTCGCTGCCAGCTTCTGCCAGGCGTTTGTCGATCTCTGCAAAGTGATTTATGATGCCATTTAATTTTTCTAACATAGTTTTTCATTTCTTTCATGGATATTAAATTTGCCATGGGATTATACCACTGTCAGTCAGCTGGCTTGTTTTCTCATCAATTATTGGAGGAGGGAATGTGTAACGATATCAAAATAGTCTGAACAAATAGAACATAAACAGCTTGGGCTTATGTTTTTTAGGCTGGCTCTATTATATTCCCTTGGAAAGGATCTGAAAGGCTAAATTACCTATCAATTCCATGGAAAGATCCTTTGCCAAGTGCCCAATCATGGGCCAATACTTCTTCTTGAATTTGGGAAGGACACCATCAACTTGCTTCAGATCGCTTAGACCGCCTGCGTTCAACCATTCATCTACAGTCGCCAGGGATTCTTCTTCTCCCGGTGCGCTTGTGATTTCTCGTGCGATCCAGCGCTCCAGGCTGGGTGAAAGCGGTCGGTAAGCCTGGGTATTTTTATTTTCCAGGAGTAAGCCACGTTTGATCAACTCAGGCACATCCAGATGAGAACGTGGGTGCATTGCTGCCAGATTCTCAAGCGTTGGGAGCGTCTTTGGTGTTGGCTTTTGATGGCAAAGCGACATGACGGTCAACAGGGTGATCTTTTCGCTCTCTGAAAGGCGTGACCACATATAATTAAAATGCGAGTTAGATTGAGCATCAAAATTGGCATCTACATCTCGAAGCAATATTTCGCCCTCTAAACCGCTGATCTTACCTTCAAAAAGATAATTGCCGGCCATTTGGGTGAAGAACGGATATCCACCCCCCAGATGATAAACCAGTTCCTTTTCTTTTGGAGAGAAGGTTAGCTCAGATTGGGATAGATAGCTATCCAGCAATTTAAGGACTTCATTGTGTCCAAACGGTCGCAGGACTACATTAGCGAAAATATTGAAAAAGGGGGAGCCTTTAATTTCTTCGGAGTGGCACAGATCCACCAGCTCCCGGCGTGTGGCAGTGATCAGCGGCAGGTTCTGGTGAATGGCAAGCGCGCGCAATCCGCCGAAGAAATCTGTCCCGAAGTTGGGGTTTTGCGTCACATACTCAAACTCATCCAGCAGGAGCACAATGGTCAACCCCGCATCAGCAATGCTTGTAAACAGGTCTTCCATGTCAAATAAATCAATGCTGTTCTG
>JAUXFJ010000070.1 GCA_030620065.1 Anaerolineaceae bacterium | reverse complement strand
CTTCAGCAAATTTTTTTCCATCAATAATCATAGAACTCATAGCAGTCCTCAAAAGCCCCTCAGTGGATAACATCTTAAGCATTATACTCGAATCAAAGGTTATAATTCTGTTATGTATTCAGAAAAGTCACCTTTAGTTGTTGGCATAGCAGGCGGGTCTGGTTCTGGCAAGACGACCTTAGCACAGCTGATCCTTGAGCGTATCGGAGCGGATAAAATTGCTTTCCTTCCGCATGATGCTTATTATCGTAATCAGAATCACCTGACTTATGAGGAACGGTTGAAGGTCAATTATGACCATCCTGATTCTCTGGAGACTGAATTGCTGATTAAGCATATCCAAAGCCTTAAGGCTGGATGTAGTATTGAACTCCCTGTGTATGATTTTACGATCCATACAAGAGTTGAAAAAACGAAACATATTGAATCGCGACCGATCATTCTGGTGGAAGGTATTCTAATCTTTTATGAACGAGAGCTGCGCAAATATTTCGATGTTAAGTTGTATGTGGATGCGGACTCGGATATCCGCTTTATCCGCCGATTAAAGCGCGATATCAGTGAACGTGGGCGTTCCGTAGAGTCAGTTATCAATCAATATCAATCTACTGTCAGGCCTATGTATTTGGAGTTTGTGGAATCATCAAAACGGTATGCGGATATCATCATTCCTGAAGGAGGCTTTAACTCTGTTGCCTTGGAAATGGTGATCGCAAGGCTTGAAAGCCTCTTAGGTGCTGAGTAGATCTATGCAAAAGCTAAAGAATAAAAACCTTTGGCTTAATATTCTCCGCGGTGTGATCTTAATTGTCGTTATTGCTCTGACGGTTTACCTTATTCTCATCCGTGATAAAATCCAGGAGCTTCAAGCCTATGGTTACCCAGGTATATTTTTGTTTTCAGTCCTGGCAAATGCGACAATATTAATACCTCTGCCAGGTGTTATCCTAACCTCAGCAATGGGGGCGGTCTTCAAGCCTGTTTGGGTCGCAGTCGCTTCAGGTGCAGGTGCGGCCCTTGGCGAATTATCCGGGTATCTTGCAGGTTTTAGCGGTCGGGCAATTATTGAAAATTCTGAACGCTACCAAAAAATGCTGGGATGGATGAAAAGATATGGTGATCTTACCATATTGGTATTGGCTTTTATTCCAAATCCCTTATTTGATTTGGCTGGCATCGTCGCAGGTGTATTAAAGATGCCCATTTGGAAATTCTTGCTTCTTTGTATCATTGGGAAGATTCTGAAAATGATGTTGTTTGCTTATTTAGGTGTCGGAATATTAACGCTTTTCCAATGACTGGGCAAAGAAGCAACGAGAGGTGAAATGTGATCAAGAAAATTGATGCCTATATAGATGAGCATCTTGAAGAGAGCATTCATGAACTAACAAAACTATGTGCTCAACCAAGTGTTGCTGCCCAGAATTTAGGTATAGATGCATGCGCAAATCTGGTTGGTGAAATGCTGAAGAAGCGTGGTTTTATGGTTGAGATTGTACCCACAGCAGGGTCACCCGTTGTGATTGCCGAACGAAAAGGGCGCTCGAACAAAACTTTGATATCATATAATCATTACGATGTGCAACCTCCAGAACCCCTTGAACTTTGGGAGTCACCCGCATTTGAACCAACTGTCCGGAATGGTCGTTTTTACGCACGTGGGGCTGCTGACAATAAAGGTAATATCGTTGGCCGCTTGTATGCGATTGATGCGATCCTGAATGAGGATGGGGAGCTTCCCTGCACTGTTAAATTTGTCATTGAAGGGGAAGAAGAGATCTCGAGCGTACATTTGCATGAGTTTGTCAAAGCGAATCAAGAGCGTTTAGCTGGTGATGCTTGCGTGTGGGAGATCGGGGGGGTAGATTTCAGCGGTGCACCTATTCAAATGATTGGTCTGCGTGGAATTTGTTATGTGGAGCTCAGTGTCCAGTCTGCCAGCGATGATGTACATTCCGGCACTGGCGGTTCCATATTTCCTAATGCTGCATGGCGTTTGGTATGGGCATTAAATAGCTTAAAAGGTCCTGATGAACATATCCAGTTGCCAGGTTTCTATGATGACGTTGAAGCACCTACTGAAAAAGAAAAGGCGCTTATGGCAAAGTTGCCTGATAAAGCGGAGTATTACAAGGAACGCTACAACCTCAAAGGCTTTCTCAAGGGAATTGAAGGCGGTTTGGAATTGGCACTTGAGGCGGTCTATCAACCTACGTGTACGATTTGTGGACTGACTTCAGGCTATCAAGGACTTGGGTCGAAAACGGTTCTTCCAGCGAAAGCCAGTGCAAAAGTGGATTTCAGGTTGGTACCTAATCAAACCCCAGAAAAAGTGCTCAGGCAGCTGCGAGCGCATCTTGATGCCGAGGGTTTCGATGATGTGATGATCACCTTCTTGGGCGGCGAAGAACCTGCGAAAACGGATCCAGATGACCCTATTGTGAGGATCGCGGTTGAGGCAGCAGAGGACGTTTATGAGCAACCCACGCAGGTTATTCCTATGATTGGTGGGTCTGGCCCCAACTTCATCTTTCAAAAGTATTTAGGTGTCCCGATCATTTCTTCGGGCTCAGGTGATTCGGAATCGCGTGCACATGCGCCTAATGAGAGTATCAGTCTAGATCTGCATATCAAAGGTGCAAAGCATTTTGCACGTATCTTGTATGCTTTTGGTAAAAAATAATATGTAGAGGATTCGTTGATGACAGAGATAATTGAAATTTTAAGGATGTGGTCGGAAAAGATCATGATGGTAATGGGATATCCCGGCATTTTTCTGATAATGTTCTTGGAATGTGTTTTCCCACCCATCCCTTCTGAAGTGATCATGCCTTTAGCAGGCTTTTTAGTAGGACAAGGTGAATTTAATTTTTGGCTCGTCATGCTTTCAGGTACATTAGGCTCACTAGCAGGAGCTCTCTTACTGTATGCTTTGGGTGCTTGGGCGGATGAAGCTATTTTGCGTCGTTGGGTACGGAAGTATGGCAAATGGATCCAGGTAACTGAAAAAGACATTGACCGGTCGATGCGCTGGTTTGAACGTTTTGGTCAGCCAGTGATTTTCTTTGGCCGCATGATACCAATTGTGCGCAGTTTAATATCGATCCCGGCAGGGATGGAGCATATGAGTATGGGGAAATTTTTGACTTTCACCACGACAGGTTCAATCCTATGGAATCTATTGCTTACTTACGGTGGTATGTTATTGGGTGAGAACTGGCCCAAGATCATCGAATGGCTGGATATCTATCAAAATATTGTATTGGGTATCTTAGTGATTCTTACCTTGGCAGTTTTGGTTTGGTTGATCTGCCGCATCATCAAAGTTAGAAAATCAAATGCGGGGACAGGGCCAGTTGGGAAAAGTGAATCAGAAGAATAGCATTTTCTTGTTTGCAATAAAATAATAAAAAATCTCCGGTTCAGTGAGAACACCGGAGATTTTTTATTATGTCTTTACATTTATGCAGCTTTGCGAATATTAGTGTCAGAAAAAATATATCGAAAGATCGTATTATGAATTGGATGGAATATTTAGCTATCTCAATGATAGCTGATCTCCAGGGTAGATAAAATACGGATAATGCAATTCATTTAGAAGTGTGAGGGTCTGCCAGAAAAGGTTATGGCGTTGTGCGATTTCTAGAAGTGTATCACCTGGTTGGACAATCACTTGAGAAGGAGGCGTTGGTGAAGGCGTGGGTGTGGGTATTAAGGTTGCTGTGGGTGTCATGCTGGGTTCAGGTGTTGCAGTTGGTTCTGGCATGCCAGCTAGAATTGCCCGGTTGCCAAGCACTGCCCAAGATTTCAAGAAGCTTTCTAAAGCGAAAGTTTTAGTCTGTCCCGTAAATGTATCAATCACAGTAGCAGAGCTTGAGTTATATCCGGTGAGGATCATTGTATGCTCGAAACGAGCAACGACAACATGTTCTCCGGCATTGGTTCGATATGTTTGAGGTGTCCCTTCCCACATTTGACCAATTACCCACACAATGACTGGCCTGCCAGCGGCGATTTCCCGACGCAGATCATTCCAGCTAAGGTTGGAGCGAGCATAGGCATCCAAGCCGAATTGGCGTAATAATACAGCCACGGGCGGTGGATGAACGCCATAATCATGGGGTGGGATGGTACCCCAATAGCCATTGATATCTCCAACAAAGCCCTTTTCGGGGCTATCTGAACGGGGCAAGGCATTGAGGAATTGATTTTCGGTTAGATAGACACCAAAATAAGCTGCCCAATCAGTTGCAGCTCGGGCTTCACATGAAAGTATATAGCTTTGGGCATAGCTAACCATATCTGTGATATAAGCTTTTTCGGGTAAATCTCCTTCCTGAGCATTTACCGCGCCAAGTAGTGAACTACCAAGTATGATGGTAGTTATTAGAACTCCAAATAATCTTCTGAACAGAATCTTCATTGTTTAGATTATATCTGACAATATTTGGAATAATAATCTAGCAGAACTGTATTTTTAAGTATCACAGCGGTTATAATTTCTTCAGTATGGAAAAATTTGCGCAAGCAGTCAAGGATATTATCGGTGTTCAACTCAGTACTGATCAAGTAAATGCTTTTCAGATATATGAGAGTGAGCTGATATATTGGAATAGCCAGTTTAACTTAACAGCGATACGTGAACCGGAAGCGATTCGAATTAAACATTTTCTGGATTCATTAACTTGCTTATTAGCCTTGGATCTCCAGAGGCTTCCGGAAAGCTTGGTGGATGTTGGGACCGGGGCGGGTTTCCCGGGAATCCCGCTCAAGATTATCTGGCCGCGCTTACGCTTAACTTTGGTTGAGTCTGTTCATAAGAAGGTAAATTTTTGTGAGCATATCATAGCAAAGTTGGGTTTGAAGGATGTGACGGTCATTGCAGAGCGTGCTGAAGCGGTCGGGCAGATGTCCCAGCATCGCCAGAAATATGATATTGCCGTTGCCCGCGCGGTAGCAAAAATGCCGGTGTTGGTTGAATATCTGCTGCCGCTGGTTCGTTTGGGAGGACTTGCTGTCATTCAGAAAGGTGAAAGCGCGCATGGAGAGGTTCAGTATGCAGAAAAAGCCATCGATATTTTGGGTGGAAAACTACAGCGTTTGATTCCGATTTTACTTCCCGGCGTTGTGGAGGAACGATTCTTGGTTATTCTTGAAAAGGTCGCTGTAACTTCGCCAGAATACCCGCGTAAACCCGGTATACCCGCCAAGCAACCATTAATATAGTCAACAGAGGACATTTCTACACTTCTTAACTGCAGGAAGGCTTCTTTTTTCGTTGTTTAATTGAAACTTTGAAGTTCCAGTATTGATGTGGATTTTTTTACTGTTTTGGTACTGTTGCGGAGAAATTAGTTGATTATTTCATGGAACTATGGGGGCAGGAATGTGTTGTATATTATGATTTTAGCAAGAATCGCATATTAATATCTAGAGATAATGGGTGATTATTATGAAAAAGCCAGATATGACCTTTTACTGTGAGTTGGAAGCAGGTGCACTCAAAAATCTGTTTGACAGCCGATTTGTGATGGATGATCTTAAGGCGCTGGACGCTAAGCTGAGCTTGGGGATATTGGATCTTTCGGATGAACGTGCCCGGGTGGTCAAAAGGCTGAACAAATTAGGGGTCAAGTTAATCGCCTGGCTTTTACTACCCAAGGAAGAGGGATATTGGTTCAACTTGGACAATTACATTCAAGCGACAGCGCGCTATGAAGCTTTTAAGACCTGGACAGATGAAAATAAGCTCAAATGGTCTGGAATTGGTTTGGATATCGAACCGGACATAAACGAGATGAAAGCAGTATTACAAAAAAAGTGGACGATTATTCCCAAGGTGATCAAGCGTCTTTTTGATTCGGGACGAGTAAAACGTGCGGGTGAAGCTTATCAACAACTGATTACACGTATGCATGAAGATGGTTATGAAGTGGAAAGTTATCACATTCCTTTGATCGTTGATGAACGTAAGGCAAAATCGACTGTCCTGCAGCGAGTTGCTGGGTTGATTGACCTTGAAGTTGATCGTGAAGTATTGATGCTCTATTCCAGCTTTTTAAGGCCGCGCGGTCATGAAGTGCTTTGGCAGTATGCCTCTGAAGCTGATTCAGTCGGAATTGGTAATACCGGCGGGGGTGTCGATATTGAAGGTGTTGTTGATATTCCACCGATGACATGGGAGGAGTTCGCTCAGGACCTGCGTCTGGCATACGAGAATGGTAAAGCGGTACACATCTTTTGCCTTGAAGGTTGTGTTGAACAGGGCTTTCTTGCGCGTTTGAATACATTTGACTGGGATCAACCGTTTCAGAAGCCCAAGGCAACAGCAGTAAGAGCAGCGCGTAGTGGATTTCAGGCGCTCCTTTGGTTGATTCAAAGGCCCTGGGTGGTCTTAATAGGCCTGTTGAGCATTCTCAGCGGTGTGTTTCTGCTCAAGAAGTGGAAAAAGAAGTAAATAGTGACGATTGTATAGGGGAAGCTGTTCAGATAATGAAAGAAACCGCACCAGAGATCATCTGGTGCGGTATTTGATCATGTTTGTGTATATTACTTGCTTTGAGCTTCAAGTTGGGCTGATTTTTCCGCATGCAAAGCTAGCACTTTTTCCTGGACTTCCTTAAGATACTTGCCGCGCAGCGGATAGAAGATTAGGATGATGGCTCCCAAAATGCAAGCAATACCCGGGATGAGACCGATGAATGCTTTGATCCCAAAGATCGCACTGGCTGGTTGATCTAAAAAGATATTTCCATCATTTGACGCTCTTGTAACGAAGTCGCTTGCTTCGAGAATGGCAGGGGTGATCCATAAGGCGACAGATTGGGCGGGTTTGGTCAGGAGGGCATTCACGCCGAAGAAGGAGCCCTCGCGGCGCACACCTGAGCGCAGTTCGTCTTCATCAGCAACCTGAGCAAACAGCACATTTGTCAGGGTTTGCGGACCTGACAAGCCAAAACCTGCCAGCACAAAGCATATTGGGATCAGTGCTGTGGGTACAAAAGCAACCGCGGTCAAACCGATACCGGCAATGGTCAGCAAGATCTGCTGAGCAGTTACCACACCCACCCGTTTTCGAATCAATGTTGTTATTGGAATGCCGATGATCAAGGGGATGAACATATATATCAGTAGATTAATCGTGCCCACCTGCATAACATAGTCTGCCAGGTAGAACATGGATCCCAGAATCATCGAGCTCATCAGAATTGCCATGAAATTTTCTGCCACCAGGATCAGGAACGATTTGCTTGTGAATGTATACTTGATCGCTTGGCGTAAGGGGATGGCTTTATCCACTTGGGTGAATTCTTTCTTTTCCTTGACCTTGAACGCTGTAATGAGGATGAGCAGCATCGCCACCACAGCAACGATGATCATTGCGATTTGAAGCGGCAGAAATGAAGGATCCGCACTGGTTTTGGGTCTGAAGAAGTCTGGAATTAAGAAGCCTAATATAGTGCCTAACATGGCAAATAGTGAACTGGAGATCTGCAGACCATTGCGCTCACTGTCGGATTCGCTTATCTCGGGCAGCAGCGCTGAATACACCAGACCAATAATGGTGTAGGCGGTATCATAAAGCAGCATGGTGACTAACATCCTCCAGAAGAGGGCTTGCTGGCCAGCTTGGGGTGG
>JAUXFJ010000046.1 GCA_030620065.1 Anaerolineaceae bacterium | reverse complement strand
ACAAGGTCGCGAGCGGCTTTGATTTCATCACAGCGCCTTACAGGTGTGTGATGGGGTGCGGTGTGAAGGATTTGTGGATCTTTCCTTGCTTCATCAGCAATCTTGATAAGTGCGGCAGCAAAGGTGTCGAGTGTTTCGACCGATTCGGTCTCTGTCGGCTCAATCATTAGAGCTTCGCGCACTATGAGAGGGAAATAATTTGTTGGAGGATGAAACCCGTAATCCATAAGCCGCTTGGCAATGTCTAGCGCATGGACATCGGGGACATCATTCCAGACACCTTCTAAAACAAATTCGTGCATACATTTTCGATCATATGGCAGCGTGTAGGTGTTCTTGAGTTTTGTAAGCAGATAATTGGCATTGAGGACTGCCATTTCTGCCACATTGCGCAGACCTTCAGCGCCAAGCATACTGATGTATGTGAATGCACGGACAAGCACGCTGAAATGACCGTAGAAGGATTTTATCCGACCGATTGATTTTTCAGGATGATATAAACCAAATATGGGAGGATTTTCGTCATCACCTTCTTCGACTATTGTAATCAGTGGATCTGGCAAGAAGTCAATTAATTTTTCGCAGACACCAACTGGACCTGAGCCAGGACCACCCCCCCCGTGTGGTGTAGCGAAGGTCTTGTGCAAATTGAAATGCATAATATCAAAACCAAGGTCACCCGGACGTGTGATGCCTAGGAGCGCATTAAGGTTAGCGCCATCTCCGTAAACCAAGCCACCTGCTTCATGAACCATTTGGATGACCTGCAGCACGTTCTCATCAAATAAGCCAAGCGTATTTGGATTAGTCAGCATCAGGCCAGCCAATTCACCGTTGCAGAATACTTTCAATGAATTGAGATCGACATTGCCGCGCCTGTCAGATGGAAGCGATATGACATCAAACCCGCTCATTGATGAAGTGGCAGGGTTTGTACCGTGGGCGGAATCGGGAATCAGTATCTTGGTGCGTTTAGAGTCCCCTTGGTATTGAAGATATTTCTTGATGATGAGCGCCCCGACTAGTTCACCCTGTGAACCAGCAGCTGGCTGTAAGGTCACTGCCGCAAAACCTCCGATTTCCTTGAGCCACTCTTGGAGTGTATACATCAAGTAAAGATTACCTTGTGTACTGATGAGCGGTTGAAGCGGGTGGGTTAATGCAAACCCTTGCAGGCGGGCAGTTTCCTCATTGATTTTGGGGTTGTATTTCATCGTACAGGAGCCGAGGGGGTATAGCCCAGTATCGACCCCATAATTCATCTGCGAAAGGTGCGTAAAATGACGCACAACATCCTGTTCGGACAGCTCGGGGAGTAGTAGATCTTTCCTGACGAACTTTATCGGTAGTGGGCTTATAGGTACATCGATCTTCGGAAATTGGAAGCCCTTCCTTCCAGATGAAGATAGCTCGTAAACTGTAGGTTCAGTCATGGGCCACCTCCTCTAGGGCTTCACAGAAAGCATCAATTTGGTCCTTGGAGATCTTTTCGGTAACTGCAATGAGCATCTGGTTCTCTAATTTCGGGTAATCTTCAGAAACGTCAAAACCACCCAGGATCATATAATTTTGTAAAGCGAGATTGATCATCGAAACTGGTTTGGGGCAGCGTACGAGGAATTCGTGGAAGAAAGGCGTATCTATAAAGACAACTTCGAAACCGTCAAGCTTATCAATCTGTTGGGCAGCATAATGTGCTTTCTGATAGCAGAGATTGGCTAATTGTTTGAAGCCCTGTTTACCCAGCAGGCTCATGTAGATTGTTGAAGCCAATGCCATGAGCCCTTGATTGGTACATATATTCGAGGTTGATTTATCCCGTCGGATGTGTTGTTCGCGTGCAGTGAGAGTCAAAACATAGGCTGGTTGCTTATCAATATCGTGTGTCTTACCGACCAATCGGCCAGCGATTTTTCTGACATATTTTGATTTAGTTGCAAAAAGCCCGAGATATGGGCCTCCGTATGATAGGGGTAAACCCAGGGGTTGGCCTTCACCAACGACGATATCAGCGCCAAGTTCACCGGGCGGGGTGAGCATACCTAATGCTGTTGGGTTGATCGCAACAGCAACGAGTGCACCTGCTTCATGAGCAGCATCAATAAGGGATGCGTAATCAATGATGCGGCCAAAGAAATCAGGATATTGCAGCAAAACAAGCGCTGTATCGATGTCAATTTGAGATTTTATTGATTCTAGATCACTTTTGAGGGGTGTAGCTTGCTCATCGCCTGTGATCTGTAAGTCTTCATACCCATGTGTGTACGTGCGTATGACTTGGCGATATTGTGGGTTGACCGCACGTGAGAGAAGTACTTTTTTCCTTTTTCCTCGAAAGAAATGATAAGCTAAAATAACTGCTTCAGCTGCAGCCGTGGCACCGTCGTAGTGAGAGGCATTGCTGACATCCATGCCTGTCAGGGCGCAGATCAGACTTTGGTATTCAAAGATTGCCTGTAGTGTACCCTGAGAAATTTCGGGTTGATAAGGGGTGTATGCGGTGTAGAACTCACCGCGTCTTAAGAGCATGTCCACGGCCGCTGGTATGTAATGGTCATAGGCACCAGCGCCTAGAAAGCATAGCATATCATCCGTTGTTGCATTTGCGGAGGCGATCTCTTGAAGCTCTGAGAGGATTTCTATTTCAGTCAGTTTCGATGGGATATCAAGATCCGGAAACCGAAAAACTTCTGGAATCTCCTGAAATAAATCTTCAATTCTCTCAACATCGATTGCCTTCAACATTGCCTCAACCTCAGATTCTGTATGAGGCGTGAAGGTCATATCTAACGTTCCTGGCAGTACTTTTCGTAAGCGTTGGCGTTCATTAAGGGTTCAAGCTCAGAGGGATCGCTAAGTTTGATTTTAATCATCCAGCCCTTGTCATAGGGATCGCTGTTCAGGATTTCAGGTTGGTCAGCTAAAGCTTCGTTAATCTCAACGATTTCACCGCTTACAGGGAAATTCACATCAGTAGCAGCTTTGACAGATTCAACTGTTCCAAGCGTGTCACCTTTTGAAACGGAATCACCTAATTCAGCTGCGATTTCCACATAAACGATATCAGAAAGCTGGTCTTGCGCAAAATCGGAAATTCCGACCAGGGCTAATTCTTCGTCAATCTTTACCCACTCATCAGTCTTTTCATATTTTAAATTTTCTGGAAATTGCATTTTCTTTACTCCTATTTGAGATAAATGATGATTAAAAACAGGCACACAGTACATGTGCCTCTGTCATGGACTTGCCATCTTTCTGTTTAGAATGATGGAACTCAGAAATCATGAAAGACTTTCTGCATTTCAGAGGAGGAAAATGAATGGGTTTTTTTTACCTGAGAGATTCGTTTGAGCCTTGACTCAAAGTTGCCCCTTCGGTGCCTAATCATTCGGGACTCTTCCCATCCATCATCAACCGTTGTTAAGTATTCTAAAAGCTAAGGACATAAAAGTCAAGACATGATTCTGAGTAATTCATGTGGGGTAATGACAACGGGGTGGCTTTCTTACGTGTTGCCAGGTCTATTTGATTCATAATTGATTCGGTGATGTTCCTCATTTATAGAGCAAATATGATTTTTCTCCTGTATGCATTACGCTGCTCTTACATAAATATTGACGCGAAAATTGCTGCGTGATATACTGAGATCGTATAAATTATCTGATTAATAATATGAAATAAACAAATGAACGAATTCCCGCAATTAAACAGTAAGCTTTCAGAGTTTTTGATCTATTTGGCTGAACTCAATCGGACTGGGGAAGAAAAATTACCAGCTCTCTCAGATCTAAGTGAGGAGTTGGGTGTTGGCGTTTCTACAATACGTGAACAATTACAGGTAGCCAGATCAATGGGGTTGGTTGAGGTTAAACCGCGTACTGGCATCCGCACACAGCCATATTCTTTTACTCCTGTGATCATTAAGAGCCTTGCATATGCAGTTAGCATAAATAAGGATTATTTTATTAGTTTCTCCGATTTAAGAAATCATATCGAAGCTGCGTATTGGTATCAAGCGGTCAGCAAGCTAACAGTGGAAGATATTCAGTATCTTAAAGTACTTATAAATAATGCGAAAGGGAAACTGTCCGGGCAGCCCATTCAAATTCCTCACTATGAACATCGAGAATTGCACCTTACGATATTTAAACGATTGGATAATCCTTTTGTGACTGGTATTTTGGAAGCTTATTGGGAATTATACGAAGCTGTTGGTTTAAATGTTTATGAAGACAGAGCTTATTTGAAAACGGTGTGGGGATATCACCAGCAAATGGTTGAAGCAGTAGAAACCTCTGATTACCTCACCGGATACCAGGCCTTAGTTGGGCACATGGATCTTTTACATAAAAGGATAAAGTCCGAATCACAAACACTCTTTGAATAAAAAGGAGAGAATTCACAAATTATGAAGGGTGAGAAACAAGCAACTGGAGACCAACAACCTAAAATCACACTTGCTCCAAAAGTTAATGATTTTAGCCTGACCATATGTACAGTAAATGGTTCAGGAAGTACTACCGCAAACAATACTTTATATCGAGCTTTGTTTCGGATGGGTATTCCTGTTTCGGGAAAAAATATATTTCCCTCGAATATTAAAGGGCTACCCACATGGTTTGCAATCAGAATATCTAAAGATGGATACCTTGCAAGGGTGGCGCATGATGATATCATCGTTGCAATGAATCCAAAGACATTTGCAGAGGATCTTGATTATTGCGTCCCGGGAGGTGTTGTGTTTTATGCTGATCATATCAATCTCCCTGTTCAAAGAGAAGATATTATCACCTATCCAATGCCGATAAAAGAACTTATCAAGAAAGCAGATGTACCGCGCAACCTACGTGATTATATGGCGAATATGCTTTACGTTGGTATAGTCTCTCAAATGTTGGGGATTTGCATGGAAAGCATTCAACAAGTTCTGCGATTCCAATTTATAAGTAAACCATCGGTTGCTGATTCAAATTATGAAACCGTTCTTATCGGCGCAAAATGGGCGAAAGCGAATCTGGAGAAAAAAGATCGATATTCTGTTGCTACAATGCCTGCTTTAAAAGATCATATAATGGCGGATGGTAATACCGCTGGTGCATTAGGTGCGCTATACGGCGGTGTCGAATTCTGTGGTTGGTATCCTATTACTCCTGCCACGAGTATGGTCGAGTCGATGATGTTTTTTGCTCCTCAATTGCGCAAAGATCCTAAAACTGATAAAGAAACTTATGTAATTGAGCAGGCAGAAGATGAATTGGCTGCAATTGGTATGGTGTGTGGCGCGGGTTGGGCTGGTTTGCGTTCAATGACATCTACTTCTGGTCCAGGTTTAAGTT
The DNA here is from genome assembly GCA_030620065.1 of Anaerolineaceae bacterium. Classification (GTDB taxonomy): domain Bacteria; phylum Chloroflexota; class Anaerolineae; order Anaerolineales; family Anaerolineaceae; genus JAUXFJ01. Next base: position 3,738 of record JAUXFJ010000046.1, on the reverse strand, counting down.
TAATGACAGAATACTTAGGGCTGGCGTATTATGCTGAGATACCGGTGGTTGTATGGGATGTCCAGAGAGTAGGACCAAGTACGGGGTTGCCAACACGTACTGGCCAGGGGGATTTAACAATGTCGTATTTCTTGGGGCATGGTGATACAGATCATATCATTTTGATTCCCGGATCCGTCAACGAGTGTTTTGAATTTGGCTGGCAGGCTTTTGATTTCGCAGAGAGATTTCAAACCCCTATATTAATTTTGAGTGATCTCGATTTGGGCATGAATCAATGGATGACAAAGCGGTTTATTTATCCAGATAAACCAATTGATAGAGGTAAGGTTCTTTGGGAAGAAGATCTTGAGCGCTTAAAAGGTGAATGGGGGCGCTATCAGGATGTAGATGGTGATGGCATCCCATATCGCACATTAATGGGTAATAAAGATCCCAGAGCGGCATATTTTGCACGCGGTACTGGACATGATGAGTATGGGAAGTATAGCGAGAACCCACAGATTTGGAAGGCTATGCTTGATCGCATAAAGAGAAAATTCGAGACAGCGCGGAGCATTTTACCCAATCCTGTACTTAGAAAGAAAAATGGCGCAAAAATTGGTTTGATCGCTATGGGATCGACGGATCCAGCAGTTTTCGAGGCACAAGATCTATTGGTACAGGCGGGATTAGCTACAGATTACTTGCGAATTCGTGCAATACCATTTTCTGATGAGGTCAAACATTTTATCTTGGCACATGAGTGCAATTATGTGTTAGAGCTCAATAGAGATGGGCAGCTTCATCAAATTCTAACGCTCAATTATCAGGAGCTATCGGGAAAAATGATATCACTTTCAATTAGTGATGGGATGCCAATGACTGCAGCTTGGGTTCAGACCCAGGTCATGGAAAAGGAGAATAAATAGCCATGAATGAAAAACCAGCTGCTCAGGTTGAAGTAAATGCTGCAGGTTTATCACGTGGTGATTATCAAGGAGAACCATCAACCTTATGTCCGGGTTGTGGGCATAATACTATATCCAGTCAAATCCTCACGGCATGTTATGAGTTGAATCTCATTCCAGAGCAGATTGTCAAGTTTAGCGGGATTGGCTGCTCAAGTAAAAGTCCAACCTATTTCCTCAAGCGTTCATTTGGTTTCAATGGTCTGCATGGCAGGATGCCCTCATTAGCTCTCGGTGCTTTATTTGCTGACCGAACTATTAAGGGGATCGGCATTTCTGGCGACGGAGACACTGCTAGCATCGGCTTTGGCCAATTTAAGCACATTATTAGACGGAATATGCCGATGGTATATATTATTGAAAACAACGGTGTTTATGGGCTCACCAAAGGCCAATTCTCTGCAACTGCGGAGAAGGGCCTGGAGCTGAAACATCAGGGTAGAAATCCATATATACCTATTGACTTGGCAAAGGAGGCTTTAATTAGTGGTGCAAGCTTCGTTGCGCGTTCGTTTTCTGGTGATGCTAAACAAGTTCGCGAATTGATCAAGGCAGCCATTAGTCATTATGGTACTGCAGTCATCGATATCATCAGTCCATGTGTAACCTTTAACAACCGTGAGGATACTTTGCATTCATATGTGTGGGGCCGGCAGCATGAAGCACCCCTCCATGATATTTCTTACGTTCCATATCGAAAGGCAATTCTGTTAGGTGAATTCGAAGAAGGGACGACCCAGGAAGTAAAATTGCACGATGGATCAGTTGTTATACTCAAGAAACTTGAAACGGATTATGATCCTACTGACAAATGGCATGCGTTAAGGATCTTAGAAGAGGCTGAAATGAACCGCTGGTTGATAACCGGGTTGATTTACATTAATCCTACCCAGCCAACTCTATTTGATTTTCATGATCTTGTTGATCAACCACTCAACCGCTTGGAAGTTGATCGGATTAGGCCGGATGCTGAAAGTTTAGAGAAACTCAATGATAGTATGTATTAAAATATCAACGGCTTAAGGTCACTGATACTTATTTCAGCTAAATTAACTTAATCAACCCTTTAACGTGTAGAGCATAGCGAGATTTGGTTTCCTAAAAAGACCAACCGGAAAACCTGATATCAGGACAACCTGCTGGCTTGGTTTTAGACCCGTAGAAGTGGTGATTGCCGTATCAACATGGGTGATCATTGTCTCAAGTGTATCAGCATAGGGGACGAGAAGGGGGGTCACCCCCCATAGCATGGCCATCATTTGGTAAGTTCTTTTTTCTGGTGTGAAAGCCAATATGGGCACATTAGGACGCGCTTTTGACATCCATCGAGCTGTACGACCTGACTGCGTAAAGACAATGATTGCGGCTACATTGCGGTCGTGTGCCAGCTCACGTGCTGCACGCGTGATTGAAATGGCATCGTCAGAAGTCCCATCAAATTGGAAAGTGTCTACATGCCCCCATTTGGGCATGTGTTTTTCAGCTTCCCTGACAATTGCATCCATCATCTGAACGCTTTCTACCGGATACTTGCCAGCAGCTGTTTCTCCAGAAAGCATGACGGCATCCGTCCCATCAAAGATAGCATTGGCGATGTCCGTCGCTTCTGCGCGTGTCGGGCGAGGGTTATTGATCATCGAATCGAGCATCTGTGTGGCAGTTATGACTAATTTCGCATGCCGATTCGCAGATTGAATGATCTCTTTTTGGGCGACTGGTACAACAGCAGGGGACATCTCAACGCCGAGATCTCCTCTAGCTACCATGACACCATCAGTGATCTGCATGATCTTTTCCAAATTGTTCAAAGCTTCAGGTCTTTCAAGTTTTGCAATGATTGGAATGTGTGAATTTGATGGGGAAAGCTGTTTAATCGACTCACGCACCATCATGATATCTTTGTCATCTCTGACAAAAGAAATGGCAATGATATCAACTCCTTGTGACAGTCCGAAAGCTAGATCTTCTTTGTCCTTATGCGTTAGAACGGGAATATCGAGGTTTGCACCAGGTAGATTAACCCCCTTATGGGAACTTAGTTTACCGCCAAGTATCACAGTTGCATCGATTGTTTCACCATTTACAGAAGTAACTTCAAATTCCAGGTGTCCGTCATCAAGAAGGATATGATTGCCAGGTTTTAGGGTTTTATGTAACTTGGGCACGTCAAAGGGGATGAGAATGATATCCTTTTTATTCTTCGGTTGTGTGTTTGTGGAGCTTAGGATAACATCTTGTCCTGCGGTAAGGTGAATGAAGTTTTGAGGAAGGGTGCCAATCCGCAATTTAGGACCCTGTAAGTCGAGTAAGATTGATACTGGTCTTCCCAATTCTTCGGAAAGCTTTCGAAGAATCTTGATTCTCTTGCCATGCTCGGCATGCGTGCCATGTGAGAAATTCAGTCTTGCAACATCTAAACCAGCGCAGATTAACTTTCTGATCGTTTTTTCATCAGAAGAGCTAGGACCTAATGTGCAAACTATTTTCGCAAAGCGTTCTGTCATAAGTAAGGCTCGTTTCTTTTATTTCATAAGAAGTACTTTTCTGATCTTGGGCATAGCCCAATCGATTGTCTTTTTATCAATTATTAAGGGTGGTGCAAAGCGGATCACGGTTTCGTGAGTCTCTTTTGCCAGGATACCTTCTGCTTGTAAAACTTCACAGAAACGGCGAGCACCTTTTGACTGCGGTTTAAGTTCCACACCAATCAGAAAACCTTTCCCGCGAACCTCTTTGATGTGTGGGCTTGTAATCTCGCTTAGGTGATCCATGAAATATGTTCCCATTT
>JAUXFJ010000002.1 GCA_030620065.1 Anaerolineaceae bacterium | reverse complement strand
GGGACTTACGAAACTGAAGAAGCCATACGTGAGAAATTCGGTGATGATCAAGTTCGTTCTGCCACAATCGGGCCGGCTGGTGAGAACATCGTTCGCATCGCCAATGTCACTAATGACGGCCGTCAAGCAGGACGCACAGGTCACGGCGCAGTTTGGGGTTCAAAGAAGCTGAAGGCTGTCTCAATTCGTGGCACAAATGGTGTTCGAGTAGCAGACCCGGAAACCCTCATGCAGATGTCTTTCGATATCACTGATTCTGCCCAAGGACCACACACAGAAAAATACCGAATTTACGGTACTTCAACGAACGTGTTGAACATGAATACTATCGGCCTGTTACCAACCCGTAATTATCAAGAAGGCGTGTTTGAGTTTGCTGACCTAGTTAGCGGTGAATATCTTGATGAGCACCATAAAGTGAAAGTTATTGCTTGCGCTCAATGCCCAATTGCCTGCGAGCAAATGTCAATGGTCAAACAGGGACCATATACAGGGGCTATGACTGGCATCGAATATGAATGTTTACAGGCTGTCAGTTCTAACTGTGGCATTAGCGATATGTCCGCTTGTATTAAAATGATAAATATTGCAGATATTGCAGGCATGGACGCCATGAGCATGGGTGTAACTATTTCTTACACTATGGAGTCCTTCGAAAGAGGTGTTCTCAAGAAGAAGGACTTTAAATGCAAAAAATATCCGGATGGTTTCGAACCTAACTTCGGGAATGGAGAAGCCGGTGTAACCTTGGCAGAGATGATTCGAGATCGCGAAGGCATTGGTAAAATCCTCGGGGAGGGGACCCGCATTGCTTGTCAAAAAATTGATAAAGAGCGCAAGTCTGAAACATGGAAATGGGCTATGAACATAAAGGGCTTGGAAACCCCCGGCTATGATGCCCGCGGCCTAAAAACCTTTGCTGTTGGCTTGGCTGTTGGAACGCGCGGTGGCTGTCATAATCGTACAGCGGCCTACGACCCGGATATCAAAGGTGTAACCAACCGCTTTACTGTTGATGAGACACGCGGCGAAGTTGCCTCTCGATCAGAAGAGTACGCAGCTGTCTATGATACACTACCACTTTGCAAATTCATTCGTCGCTGCTTCACAGGTAAAGCAGATCGCGCAGGTGCCTGGCCAGCCATCGCCGAATTGATCAACGCCACAACAGGTTGGAATTTTGATTACGATGACGTCGACACGATTGGTGTGCGAGCTCATACAATCAAGAAAGCTTTCAACATCCGGGAAGGCTGGACCGAGAAAGATGACGACCTGCCCTACCGATGGAAACACGATCCCATGACAATAGGACCATCTGCTGGACATATCGGCACGGATGGTGAGTTAGCCTATCTGAAAGACATCTACTATAAAGCCAAAGGTTGGACAAAAGAAGGGATGATACCCAAAAAACTTCTTATTGAATTAGGTATGCCAGACGTTGCTGAAGAGATCGGAGTATAAGGAGAGGATAATGGTAGCTTCTACATCGAAGTATAAATACATTGTGTGTGACCCTGAGCTGTGCATCGGCTGTCAGTTATGCGAGTACATCTGCTCATACACGAAAACTGGTGAGTACAATTCTTACCGTAGCCGTATTCGCACCGTTCGTGTTGATGAGGTGCTCATCACGGCGATTGCTTGCCGAACCTGTGAAAACGCACCCTGTGTATCTGCATGTACACGTGATGCCTTAACGCAAGATCCTGAATCAGGCATTATTCGCATTGACCCTCAGAAATGTGATGGATGTGCCTGGTGTATAGAGGCCTGTGATTTTGGTGCAATTTCAATTAACCACGCAACTAAACTCGCCGAAATTTGCAATCAATGCGAAGATATTGAAGAGGGTCCTCAATGTGTTAAGTGGTGTCCTAAAGATGCTCTTGAATACACCACGCCTGATCAACGCTCACAGCGGACTCGCCATAAATTGATAAAGGAAAGCCTGGAGTTCCCACAAAAAGCTAAGGATCCCCGATGAGTGATATTACTGGTTACGAAAATGAAGAACCCCGTATTGGTGTTTATATCTGCCACTGCGGAAGCAATATTGCCGGCGTCATTGACCCGAAAGAAGTTGTAAGTTTCTCTGAGGGTTTGCCCGGTGTGGTCAGAGCAACCGATACTTTATATGCCTGTGCCGATAGCGGCCAAAAACTTATCAAAGAAGATATAAAAAAATACAATCTGAATCGTGTAGTTGTCTCTGCCTGTTCAGTCCGCATGCATGAACCAACATTCCGTGCAGCTGTGGCTGAAGCCGGCTTAAACCCCTTCTTGATGGAAATGGCAAATATCCGTGAACAATGTACTTGGGCGCACGGTCATGATCCAGATGGGGCGCTTAAAAAAGCAAAAGACCTCACAGCCTCAGCCGTCGCTAAAGCCACTTTCCTTACACCTCTTGACATGATCACTGTTCCCGTAACCCAAAAAGCATTGGTAATTGGCGCTGGTGTTGCAGGTATTAGCAGTGCTCTCGATTTAGCTGAACAGGGAATTGAGACAATCCTTGTAGAAAAGGAGCCGACCATCGGGGGGGTCATGGCTCAACTAAATAAGACCTTCCCTACTATGGACTGTAGTATATGAATTCTTGCACCTAAAATGGTTGACGCGGCGCGTCAATCGAAAATTGATTTAAGAGCATATACTGAAGTTGAACGTGTTGAAGGTTTTGTCGGCAACTTCAAAGTAACTCTCAGAGAAAAAGCCAAATACGTGATTGCTGACCGCTGTAATGGCTGCGGTGATTGCTCAAGCGTATGTCCGATAGAAGTTCCAAATTATTTCGAGCTTAATATCGCTCCTCGAAAAGCAATCTATGTGCCAATGAGTCAATCTGTTCCCTTGATTTACTCGATTGACATGGATGCATGCATTAAGTGTTTCAAATGTGTAGAAGCATGCGGCCCGCTTGAAGCTATTGATTTCAGTCAGGAAGACAAGCTCGTGACTGAAGACATTGGTGCGATTGTTGTTGCCACCGGTTTCAGCCACTTTGATCCCTCAGTCATGGAAGAATATGGCTACGGCAAGTTCCCCAACGTGATAACATCTATGGAAATGGAACGCCTAAACAATTCTGCTGGTCCGACTGCAGGCAATCTTATCCGTCCAAGCGATAACAAGAATCCGCAGAAACTGGCTTTCATCAACTGCGTCGGTTCCAGAGATAAACGATTTAATGAAGGTTGCTCAAATTTCTGTTGTATGTATTCGATCAAGAATGCTGTCCTGCTGAAACAAATGAATCCCAAGGTAGACATCACAATCTATTACATGGATATCCGCACACCTTCAAAAGGATATGAGGAATTCTACGATCGTGCTCGTAAAATGGGTATCCACTTCACGCAAGGGCGTCCTAGTCTGATTACCGAGGACCCTGAGACATATAATTTATATGTCCATTCAGAAGATATTGCCCTCGGTGAGGTAATCGAACATGAATATGATATGATCATGCTCAATACAGCCGCCATCCCGCAGCCTGATCAAAACGAAATGAGTTCGGTTCTGAATGTCGCTCAAAGCCCCGGTGGATGGTATATGGAATACCATCCAAAACTACGCCCTATGGATAGCCCGACCGATGGCATTTTCTTTGCAGGTGCCTGCCAGGGGCCAAAAGATATTCCCGCGAGTGTTGCCCAAGGTTCAGCCGCTGCTTCACGCGCCGGCCGCATCCTCCATTCCAAGGAATGGGAGATTGAACCAACTGTGGCAGTCGTTTGGCCGGATCGTTGTGTCAGTGCCGATGGAAAATCTTGTGGTTTATGTTCAAAAGCCTGTCCCTATGGTGCAGTCGATTATGCAAAAGGAAAAGCCGCCGAGATCATCACAGCCAAATGCCATGGATGTGGTGCATGTGTAGCAGAATGCCCGCATGATGCTATTACACAGCTTCACTTTACCGATGCCCAGATTCTTGCCCAGATGCGCGCTCTGCTTGCTGAAGAACCACACAAGAAAATTCTGGCTTTCCGATGCCATTGGTGCTCCTACGGCGGCGCAGATCTTGCCGGAACCAGCCATTTCGAATATACCGCAAACGAGCGCGGCATGAGGGTAATGTGCTCTGCCCGTATGGACAGCGACTTCATCTACGAAGCCTATCGTTTAGGAGCAGGTGCAGTTTTATATTCAGGCTGCCATCCTCAAGACTGCCATTACATCACCGGGCAGTTAATCGGTGCAAAACGAGCTAAACGTTTATCAACCATTTTCGAACGTATGCAAATGACCCCCGGGCGTTTCCGTATTGCATGGATTAGCGCTGCTGAAGGGGATAAATATGCGCGTGTCTTGAACGAGATGCAAGCTGTCCTGGATAATATGCCCGAAGAGCAGCTGTTAGAAGAGATTGAAAGGCTTAAACCTGAAGTCACGAAACGTTTACGTCGTTTTCCGAACGTCCCTGGAGTTCAAGAGGCAATGGATTTTTCCGATACGATGGTAACTGCAATTACGACTAAGGAGAGCGCTGCATGAGCCATGAAAACACCATAGAGACATTCGCGGATCAAGTCAAGGCAATTCCTGGCGGCGAACACTTAGAAATGTGCTATTCATGCGGAACTTGTGTCAGCAAATGCATGATCCAGCAAAAGCTTGAACCTGAATATAACCCACGCCGACTCCTCCGCATGGTCATGATGGATATGCGCAAAGAAGCTTTCGAGAGCCCTACAACTTGGTATTGCTCACAGTGCGATCTTTGTTATCCTGCGTGTCCACAAGAGATCCATATTTCTGCCGTAATAGCCGCAGTCAAACAATTAGCAGTTGAAGCAGGATATTCAACACCCTTAAGCACCGTCTCTGTTGACGAGTCTCTTTGTGCGGGGTGTGGCATCTGCGTGATGGCTTGCCCATACGAAGCACCCCACCTCATCCAAAAAGAAGTTGATGGTGTGATGGATCTATTTTCAGAAGTAGATGAAAATCGTTGCATGAGTTGTGGTATTTGTGTCGCTGCCTGTCCCCTTGGTGCAATATCACGTAAGGGTGTCAGCAACAAAGAAATAATCAAACAAATTAAAGTTAAAAAACAGAAGTCAATCCCTTCCCTGGTAATTTTTATTTGTGATTGGTGCTTACGAGAAGATGACGACCTTTCAATTCTAGAAAGTTATCCCGCGAATGTACGCGTGATTCATATCCCTTGTTCCGGGCGCATAGACCCGCAAATGGCGCTACTTGCACTCCGTGCAGGGATTGACGGTGTTCTGGTTTGCGGCTGCAGACCAGGCGAATGCCATTATCAACACGGAACGGATATTACCACTTGTAAAATGAGCCTTTTAGACACCATGATTGATCAAATTAAGCTAAGAGATCACCGCGTAAAATTCGTTCAGATTGGCACACAGGAGCGGGGACGCATTAGACAAGAGATAGACAGCATGCTTGAAACCTTAAACGCCCGAAAGGAGCCGCACTAATGCATGCAAAACCGAAACTCGCCTTTTATTGGGCAGCTAGCTGCGGTGGTTGTGAAATTACGATCACCGAATTAGGCATGCGTTTAGTAGATGTCAGCGAAATAGCAGATATCGTCTTTTGGCCTGCAGCTATGGATTATAAGTATGACGATGTGCGTTCCATGAAGGACAATGAAATAGATTTTACTTTTTTCAACGGTGCGATCCGCAATAGCGAAAATGAAGAAATGGCGCATCTGCTGAGGAAAAAATCCAAAATTCTGATCGCTTTTGGTTCGTGCTCACACATGGGCGGCATCCCAGGCTTGGCGAATATGTTTGATATCGAATCGATCTGTGAACGTGTCTTCGATACCATGCCGTCCCTGGATGAAAGCAAAGGCACTCGACCTGTGATCAAATCCAAAATGCCTGAGGGTGAGATTTGTTTACCTGAACTCTACAATCAGGTAAAGACGTTGGCTCAAGTAACAGAAGTTGATTATTTTATGCCCGGCTGTCCCCCCGTAGTTGACCAGGTTTGGAAAGTGTTTAATGCCGCCCTGGAAGGCAAACTACCCCCCAAGGGCTCCGTGATCGGTGCCGATATAAAGACTGTTTGCGATGTTTGCACCAGAAAGAAAGTCGAACTAGGCTTCAAAGTTAAAGAGTTTCACCGTCCTCATGAAATAGAACTGGACCCGAACTTATGTTTTCTCGCCCAGGGGGTTATCTGCTGTGGTCCAGTCACGCGTGCTGGCTGTGGACTCCCCTGTCTAAATGGCAACATGCCCTGTCGGGGATGTTATGGCCCAGCAGAAGGCATAGAGGATCAGGGCGCAAAATTGGCCAGTGCGATAGCAGCTATCATAGACACTGACGACGTTGAAGCGCTCCAAAAAACCTTAGCCAGTATTGTCGATCCAGCTGGCACATTTTATCGGTTTAGTTTGGCAGATTCGATCATCAGCCAAATGAAGTACAAGTAATAAGGGACCCAAAATGACCCAGAAGATCAGTATTGATCCTATAACCAGGCTCGAAGGACATGCAAGAGTCGATCTCTTTTTAAACGACAAGGGCAGCCTTCAAAATGCATATCTGGTAATCCCCGAACTTCGTGGATTTGAAAAGTTCTGTGAAGGGCGTCCGGTAGAAGAAATGCCCCGCATCACGCAAAGGATATGCGGTGTTTGCCCAATTGCGCATCATATGGCAGCAGCAAAGACCGGTGATGCAGTCTATCATGTCGAACCACCACCAGCTGCCAAGAAACTGCGTGAATTGATGAATTCAGCCTTCTTTGTCGCTGATCATGCCACGCACTTTTACATCCTCGGAGGACCAGATTTCATCGTCGGTCCGGATGCAATGAAATCCGAGCGCAATATTCTGGGTGTCGTCAAAAAAGTTGGGAAAGAAATCGGCGCCAAGGTAATGCGGCTATTACGTGATAACCATGAGATCACAGCCATTATTGGCGGACGTTATATTCACTCTGTAAGCGCAATTATTGGTGGAGTAAGCAAACCGATCACTGAAGAAGACCGCTTGGCGATTCTCGAACGCGCGGAACGCTCCGTCGAATTTGCAAAGACATCTCTTAAACTTTTCGATGAGATCGTTTTAGGCAACAAAGCTTATGTTGATATGATCACAAGTGATACATTTGCGCACCAAACCTATTATATGGGAATGGTGGATGAGAACAATCAAGTTAATTTCTATGATGGCATCATTAGGGTTGTCACACCTGAAGGCAAGGAATTTGTTAAATACCAACCTGATGAATACCTGGACGTGATCGCCGAACATATCGAACCCTGGACATATCTTAAATTTCCCTACCTGAAAGAGGTTGGATGGAAAGGATTTATTGACGGTTCTGATAGCGGTGTCTATCGAGCATCTCCATTAGCTCGCCTAAATGTTGCTGATGGCATGGCAACACCAGCCGCTCAAGCTGAATATGAAAAATATTTTGAGATAATGGGTGGCAAACCTGTGCATTCTACACTGGCAACCCACTGGGCTCGTCTGATCGAGCTGCTTTATGCATCAGAACGCGAATTGGAACTTGCTCAGGATAAAGAAATCACAAACCCCCATATCCGCACCATCCCTACAGAAACACCAACCGAAAGGGTCGGTATTGTAGAGGCGCCCCGTGGAACACTAATCCATCACTATATCACAGATGAAAAAGGCATGCTCCAGAGCGTGAATCTAATTGTAGGAACAACCAACAATTATGCTGCCATTAATATGTCAATCAAAAAAGCGGCTGAGGGCTTAATCAAAGCTGGTGAACCAGTCTCGGAAGTAGCATTGAACAAAATCGAAATGGCATTCAGAGCCTATGACCCTTGTATAGGCTGTGCAACACACGCCCAACCAGGGGATACGCCTTTATTAATTAATTTGTACGACCACAACCAGCATCTTCTTGATGTGGTTAAACGTGATTAGGAGCATCACATGAGCAAGCGCGGAACTACTCAAAAAAGCCGTACCAATCAGAGCATGGTGCTTGAACGCGCAATGATAACCCGGCACTACGTAATGACTTGGGACCTTGACCGCTGCGTTGGCTGCCAGATGGGACCTACAGTCTGTCCAAAGGAAGCACTAACCCATATTGACGGTGAAATTATTAATGGACACCTGGTTTCTCGACCCTCAGTTGACGTTGACCCTGAAAAATGTGTGATGTGCGGAATGTGCGTTGTGGTCTGTCCAGTACATGCAATTGATATGAGGGTGAATGGAAAAGAAGAAAATCCAGTTCTTCAATATGGCGCATTCCCTGAAATGGAAAGTAAAACAATTTTCATGAAGGAAGACTTCGACTTCTCTCTCAAAGACTTCGTTATAAATAACTGCTCTGCTAATGTGATCAGCTATGATAAAAAACTCGAAACTTTACGCATCGACTTTAAGAATTGCATACATTGCCGCCAGTGCGAAGTCGCCAGTAATGGCGCTTTTACCGTTCTTCAACCCTGGCACGGACAAGTAACACTGTATCGGGAGAAATGTGTCGAAGGCTGTTTAGCTTGTGCAGATATCTGCCCCACGCGTGCCCTTCATGTCAACGAAGATGGAGAGCTTGTCTTGGCTGATTATTACTGCATCAAATGCGGTGCATGTATGCATGTTTGCCCGATCAAACCCGAATTCGAAGATGTGGAATTCACATTCGAATCCCAAGGCCTGACACTTACCCGTACTTATCAACGCCTGATCAATGAATCAGATCTGGCAATAAATGTTGAGCGCTGGCGCGCCAATCATCAACCTGTTAAAAGCACTTCCTGGATTGAAGCCTTACGCAAATTAGCTGACGACAAAGCTAGCTCTGTCGAAATTGACCGCAAACGTGCTTTAAAACGTCGCGACCTGGTACTCGCCCTTCAAGAACACATCCTCCCTGAGGCAATACATAAAAAAGAGAATAGTTAATAAAGACAAAAATGGACTGAAAAGATCAGCCCATTTTTTATCTAATGAACAATTATTTTTCCGCTTCTTTCCTTGCTTATTATGCGGATTTTTCTTTCGCTTCTTCGAATGATTTAGGCAAAATATAATTATCCCTGCCAGCTGGGATGAACTTTAACTTAATTATCTGATATTTTATCAGAATGATCAGGATTCCAGCAATGATCATCAACAATGCAACCAGACGAGAATAGCTGAAACCCGTCCCAGGAAAGGTAGGTTGATCGGGTCTGAAGAATTCAATGATCTGTCTACCCACACCAGCTAACACTAACCATGCACTAAATAAAATACCCGGTTTTATCTTGTCTTTATATTTGCGGGCAATATAAAGTAAAATCCCAACTGCAAGAAAATTCCATAACATCTCATAAGCAAAAGCAGGATGGAATCTCGTTTTATCCTCAGGGAAAAGGTTTAAATTCGTCCAGGGAGAAATTCGGTGCAGTGCATCAATCTTGATCCCCCATGGCAACATGGTAGGTGGTCCATAAAGCTCCTGATTAATAAAATTCGCCGGTCTTGCAATTGCTTGCCCAAACAAAAGACCCGGTGCTACTGCGTCGAGCATCAGCCAAATATCCAGCTTCTTTTGTTTGGCATAGATCCAGAAAGCTATTGCACCAAAAAGAATAGCCCCATAAAAATGCAACCCACCTTCTTTCAGATTGATAATACTTAATGGGTCAAGAATATATTTAGTACTTCCTCCAAGTATTGAATTCAGCACATACCATAGTCTTGCCCCAATCACGCCGGCAGGGATAACCCAAATCAAGCAGTCCCAAATGTAGTCTGGATTAGCACCCAAGCGTTTAAATTCCACAGTTGTTAACCATACCGCTGCAGCTACCCCCAGCATAACCAGCACACCATACCAATGTAGAGACAAAGTAAAATTAGCAATATCGATAGTAATGATTGTTGGATCAATCATTTATCCTCCTCCAGCTTGTACATTCTCATAATATGTGAATAATAATATTATGGAAAACTATCCAAGAATGATTATTTTCAATAGCCATAATCGGATCCGTATCCCAGCTTTGTACTAAAATCAAAAGACCAGCCATTTTTCCATTCAAATTCCGAATCGCATTCTTCAGATCCAAATATAAATACTTTTGTCATTGAACGTAAACGACCAAACTTCTTTAGATCTGGTGTCGAAGGAATTCGGTTCCTCCAAGTACCAGAATTAATATAGTATTTCTGAATATCGTCTTTCGCAGTGAGTAATTCGACTTCAGGGGAATGCGTATGTCCTGTAATAACACATCGTATTCCAGATCCATGTTCCTTAATACATTTCTCTTTGATGACAAAGTGCTCAACACGATCAAGCTTTATGTTTTTCGAAACACTTCTCATAAGCCGCTTGATAACCCAATACGGAATGCCGTCATGCCGGATGTCCAAATTCAGCACACCCTTGATTAATTCTGACTGCGCCAAATTGAGATCTGCAGTCTCTGCTAACTTCTTTACTAGGTAAGGAGATTCAACGATATCACGAATAATTTTAATAAATACCGGTTCCAGGATGCTCCACGTTTCCTTCTTTTTGATACCAGGTGTTGAAAAAAGGAAATTTAGCAGAGCAGATGCCGGCCTGACATCGTCAAATTCAATCAAACGTTGATAGAGTGATCTTAAATTCTCATCTTGGAGGATTTTGCTTTCCGTATAATGCCTTTTAAAGAAAATCGGCAGTTTTGTCGCAACCTCAACAGTTGAAATATTCCCTAACACGGGTCGCTCGTATACGCTTTGAGGCAAATGCATAGGGATTTCCTCTAAAGCTGTTACATCCATACCAAAATTGACCGGGTCATATTCATGGCCATGCCGCACAAGAGCTAAAGGACCATTCTCCGTGTGATATTCGTAGATATTAGGAAACAGATCGTCGTTTGGTTCAAGTCCCAGAAAGGTTCTCGCCTTTTCACGAATGGCTTGGCTACTGTTTACCAATCTGTCATGATTACCGGGAATATAATGCACCTGAATTGGCATTCCAAATACACTTGGCAAGGCTCTAAACACTTCCAATGTTTCTGCAACACGCTCATCCTCAGCAATCGCATTCAAAATATCTAATATACGCCGCTCTTCGTCCGAACCTGTTTGAATTTCGTCGTTTCGCAAATAAGGTCGCAAATTGTCTTGCAGCCAAAAACCGGTTCGATTGATTTCGAATATGTCGCCTGCCAATACCAGATCTACTTTTTTTACCCTATTCTGTTCGGCCGTAAAAGCTACTTCCTGAAAATAATTCCGGTACACGATTGCTGGCAAATTTCTGTTATACAATAAATCACCTAGGCAATTTGTCCGCGATTCTGCAAGATGGATATCAGATAAAACAATGAGCATAATACCTCGACCAGTTGTTGTTTTCGCTCGCTTTTATATCACATTTTATCGGATAAAATATGAGCATCACGAAAATAATTTATTTTCTAAATTTCACCCCTCATTATATCCCTTCAGGTTAAAATAAGTCCCTTCTGTGGCTCTTCGTAATTGATTGTAAGCAGTGTGCTAATAGAGTAATTGACAGAACTAATAATGCGCCCAATATTATTATAAGGATGTCTTCCAATCATGCCTTACACTGATAGAACAGCCCGAAAAGCTGCAACGCACGTCCCAACTGCCTGATCATCGATCCAATAATGGGTCACTAAACGAAATTGTCTTTCGCCAATTTCACCAACCAGAACTCCCAACTGAGCAATTTTCGCAGCGACAATCTTTGCTGAGAGTCCGAAATCTTTATCCAGGGACAGAAATACCATATTAGAAGTTGGGGATTTCTTATCAACAAGAATGCCTGGAATTTGGGCTAACCCACAAGCTAAACTCTTTGCGCGTTGATGATCTTCACCCAATCGATCAATCATTTTATCAAGTGCAACAAGTCCTGTCGCTGCAAGAATACCGGCTTGACGCATACCACCCCCTAATTGCTTTCTGATTCTTCGGGCCTTTCGGATGAACTCCCTCGAACTACAAATTACAGAGCCCGCAGGTGCACATAAACCTTTACTTAAACAAAAGGTGACTGAGTCTGTGTGATCAGTTAAGCTTCTAACTGGAACATTTAGCGCAACCGCAGCGTTGAAGATCCTGGCACCATCAAGGTGCAAGTATAAACCATTCTCATGGGCAATTTCGGCCACTTGCTGCGTATATGCCCCTGAAATCGGAACACCGCCACAGCGATTGTGTGTATTCTCTAAAATAACGAGCCTCGAATGGGGAAAATGGTCGTTTTCAGGTCGAATTGCAGCATGGATTTCATCAAGTAAAAGCGTTCCATCTTCTTGATTCGGCAATGTATGCGGATGCACGCCACCCAATGCGGAAATTCCCCCAGCTTCAAATAAAAAAGTATGTCCTAGGTTTCCCATAATACATTCGTCACCCCTGGCACAGTAGCTTAAAACGGCAATCAAATTTCCCACCGTGCCTGATGGAACGAACAAACCAGCTTCCTTACCTAATTTCTCAGCAGCTATCTCTTGCAAACGATTTACACTGGGGTCCTCACCATACACATCATCCCCAACTTCTGCAATAGACATCGCTGAACGCATTTCCGATGTAAGCCACGTAACTGTATCTGAACGAAAATCAATTATTTTTATATATTAGCTCGCTGCTGCTCTTGCAATTCCAGCAATTGGGAAGAAAGATCATCCGCTAATTTTGATTTAAACATGGTGAGCTGTTTTTCACCTGGCAAACAAATCGAAAGTTGCTGTGCATGTAAGAAAAATCGACCTAAGGGCAAGCTACTCTTCTTACGACCATAAAGCGTGTCGCCAACGATCGGACACCCAATATAAGCCAGATGCACGCGTATTTGATGTGTTCGTCCACTTAATGGATGAACTTCGAGATAATCGTGATCTGCAAATTGCTTGATGCGAAAGTATTCCGTGATTGCACTGCGCCCCTGCCCCATTAAAGCAACCGCCATGCGCTGCCTGTGTTTTGGATCCCGATGCAACCCTGCTTCGATTCTTCCCTCCGGTGTGGGAGGATGTCCATCTACCAGTGCAAGATATGCCTTCTTTGTTTTACGCTGTTTGAATTGCGATACAAACCAATTATAAGCTTTTGGATTCCTGGCAAGCAGTAAAACGCCAGAAGTCTCCTTATCCAATCGGTGGACAACCCCCGGCCTCTCAGGATCGCCTACTGAGTTCAACTCCGGCCATTTTCCTAAAGCTGCATTGACTACCGTTCCTGAATCATTGCCCGCACCAGGGTGTACAACCATGCCGGCAAGTTTATTGATCACAATCGCATTGTCATCAAGATAAATCACGTCTAGGGGGATGTCTTCAGCTTCCAAGTGCCAATCCTGCTCTTCAGGGAGATCAATGCTTATCAACTGTCCTTGTACAATTTTCAGTCCATTCTTATTGACCGGTAAACCATCAACCAAAACAAATCCATCCTGGATAAGTTTCTGGATCTTGGAACGCGATATGTCAACAAGACAGTCCACAAGGAATTTATCCAGCCTTATAGTATCCTCTTGATCGTAACCAAATCGAAATGTTTTAATCTTCACAAGTTCAATTTACCCTTTTAGCTCTCAATTGTCTCCTTGGCTTCAACAGGCAGGGTGTCTTGCTTCTCACTCTTTGCTTTCTTATGCGCTTTTCTTTCACTCACCCACATACCTAACAAAAGGACTGCCACACCGCACGTAATGCTCATGTCGGCAACATTAAAAACAGGAAAATTTCCGAAGGAAAGAAAATCTGTTACATAACCAATTGTTAAGCGATCACTAAGGTTACCTAGTGCACCTCCCAACTGCATCGCCAAGGCTATTCGTGCAACCTTATCCTCATGAGGTACCTGTGGATAGTAAAATATGATAATCCCCGCCACGATCACCGCCAACACTGCAAAGATCGTCCCGCCTGACTGGAATATCCCAAAAGCAGCCCCTGTATTACGCCAATGTACTACCCGTGCATATGGCACTAACCATTCCCAAGGAGACCACATATCCGTGAACGATAAATTACTGCGTACTATAGCTTTTGTTATCTGGTCTAATACAATGATCAAACCAGCAATACCAAACAAAAATAAATACTTTTTAATAAGTTGTTTCAAATCCCTTCCTCCACGGTAATTTATTCTGCTTTCTGAAGGCTGATCTTGAGGGTTTCTTGATCAAATTCATCCTTCGCTGCGGGCCAGTGTTTAGGTGCTGGCTTCTGCAACAGTTCGACACACAGGGTCTCGGCCTTTATGTAATCTTCAAATACTTTCACTGCAGTTGCCAATCCAGCGGATGCACTAAAGTATAAACGGATTCGGTCTGAAATTTCAAGTTCAGAGTCTTTCCGTAAAGCCTGCACACGGCGAACAAATTCACGTGCCAATCCCTCATCGATTAACTCCTGGCTCATATCAGTAACCAGGGCTGCCAAGTATGCGCCATCAGAAGCGACAGCAAAACCTGCCTTCGCATTTGCATGTACTTCGACCTCTCCCGGAAGCACTAAATACTCTTTTCCATCTACTTCAACATTAATCGATTCACCATCGAGCAACTTCCTTGCGGCTTCATCAGCGGGTAGATCTAAAATCGCTTGCCGAACCTTCGGGTAAGCTGCCTTATACTTTTGCCCTAATTGTTTTGGCAATGGATTAACAGAGAAAGTTACAGCCTCAGAAGTACTTCCAAGTACACGGACTGACTTTACATTCAACTCATCGATTAGCAGATCTTGATAAGTCTTTACAACATCTTGTTCATCAGCTGTCCCCACGGAAAAAGTTGCTTCAGCAAGCGGTTGGCGGACTTTAACATTCGCCTTATTTCGGGCTGCATGCCCTAATGAGGCCAACTTCATAACGGCATTCATATCACTGTTGAGTTGCTCGTCAATCAAGGTCGCGTCAAATTCAGGCCAATCCGCCAGGTGGACAGATAAGGGCTCATTGCCTTCAACTGAACGAACAAGATTTTGGTGAAGCTCCTCAGCCATGAATGGCATGGTAGGCGCCAAGAGTTTGGAAAGGCTCGTTAAGGCAGTATACAACGTTGAATAAGCAGCCGCTTTATCCGCATCCGACTCGCTCTTCCAGAAGCGACGCCTTGAACGTCTCAAATACCAATTTGAAAGCTGGCCGACAAATTGCTCAATTGGACGCGTAGCGCCTAAAACGTCATAATTCTCATAAGCAATAGTAACATCGCGAATCAATGTATTTAGCGCAGATAGCAGCCATTTATCCAACAAACTAAATTTTGGAAGAATATTGGAATCCGAAGACCATTTGTCCAAATTAGCGTATGTCACAAAAAAAGAGTAGGTATTCCATAAAGTTAGCGTAAAGCTACGCACGACTTCCCCTACCAGCTCAGAGCTAAAACGTCTTTCATTTGCCGGTGGACTGGAAGTATAAAGATACCAGCGGAATGCATCAGCCCCATGTACATTGAGTATGTCCCATGGATCAACAACATTTCCTTTGGATTTTGACATCTTATGACCCTCGGCATCAAGAATCAAACCTAGGCATATAACATTCTTATAACTAATACGGTCAAATACTAATGTACTGATCGCGAGTAGAGAATAGAACCATCCCCGTGTTTGATCTACAGCTTCACAAATATAGTCCGCGGGGAATTGTTCTTTGAATTCATCTACATTTTCAAATGGATAATGCCACTGTGCAATAGGCATACTTCCAGAATCAAACCAGACATCAATCAGTTCGCGCACGCGCACCATATTGCCGCGTTTGCATTCCGGACACATGAATATCACCTTGTCTATATAGGGACGGTGCAGGTCCGCCTTTGAAAGATCACTGCCGAAAAGTTCACTCAACTCAGCTATTGACCCCATGCAAAGCTGATGATGACATTCTTGACATTCCCATATCGGTAAAGGCGTACCCCAATAACGGTCACGCCCCAAAGCCCAATCGATGTTATTTTCGAGCCAATTGCCAAACCGTCCATTCTTAATATGTTCTGGATACCAATTGATCTCCTGGTTTAATGCAACCAGTCGGTCTTTTACTTCACTTGTTCTAATGAACCAAGTTGGTCTGGCGCAATATAACAAAGGTGTATCACAACGCCAGCAGAATGGATAAGTATGGGTATAGGTGCCAATTTGGAACATCAAACCACGATCTTTAAGATCCTGTACTATTAACGGATCAGCATCCTTCACAAACTGACCCGCCCATGGTCTTACATCACTTTTAAATCTGCCCTCATCGTTTATCGTCATCAGTATTGGCAAATCATTGTCCAGCGCTATCTGCATATCATCAGCACCAAACGCAGGTGCGATGTGCACCAAACCAGTACCATCCTCTGTGGTAACGAAATCCGCCAATACAATATAATGTGCTGGTTTTTCAGCCGGCAAGAATGTAAACAAAGGATGATAGCGTTTATTCTTGAGGTGCTTACCCTTAAAGGTTTTAAGTACCTCGACTCGTTTTTCACCAAAGATTTTGGGGATCAGCGCTTTTGCCAGGATTAATCGCTCTTCGTTGACGCCTTCCCCGTAGGATACAGTGGCATATTCAACGTTAGGATGAACAGCAACAGCAACATTGCCAGGCAGCGTCCAAGGAGTTGTAGTCCACACAAGCAAAGAAGTTTTAGGTTCATCAACCAACGGCATACGTACAAAAAGTGAAGGATCTTCTGCTTGCGCATACCCTTGAGCAACTTCATGATCCGAAAGCGGAGTCCCACAACGTGGACAATATGGTACAACCTTGAAACCTTGATATAAAAGGCCCTTATCCCAAATGGACTTTAACAGCCACCAAACCGATTCAATATATTCATTTTTATATGTGACATAAGCTCTATCCAGATCAAGCCAATATGCTATACGGTCTGTGAGTTTCTCCCAATCTTGTATACGTTCGAAGGCAGACTCTCGGCAAAGTGCATTGAATTTTTCGATACCATAGGCATCAATCTGGCTCTTATTTGTAAACCCTAATCTCTTTTCAACCTCAATTTCAACAGGCAAACCATGTGTATCCCATCCACCCCGCCTATCTACAAAGAACCCACGCATGGATTTATAGCGTGGAAACATATCTTTGAATGCCCGCGCTAGCACATGGTGAACACCTGGCTTACCATTTGCTGTGGGTGGTCCTTCAAAAAACACATATTTCGGACCATCTTTACGCTGCGTCATCGATTTTTTAAAGACATCATTATTGCGCCAGAAACGCAGCATCGCTTCTTCCATTATGGTGACATTTAATCTGGGAGAAACTGTTTTAAACATAAGACCTCCAATGTAAAAATCAAAAACTCATCCCAAACACAGGGACGAGTTCATGCTCGCGGTACCACCCCGATTCCTGATTAATCAGGCACCTCAGTCAGTTACTTCCTAATTTGGAGGAACACCTCATCATGGATAATAACTGCACCCTTGATAACGAATTGTGACTCCGGCGCACCTACTTGTAGCTTACGACGTTCAGATTGCAGCTCCGGAAGGATTTTCAACCTGCTTGCCTGCCCCGGCTTCCACTATCCCGGGTTCGCTATCATTTAAATTCAGGTTTACTCGTTTCCATCATCGCTTTTGTTTTATTTACTTTGCATATATTATGCCACAAGCTTCCAGCTGGGTCAATAAATCCACACCCGTAACCTGCAAACTGATCGTTCCCCGCTAGATTAAGAAACACCCGAATTCTCGGGTGCGCTGGGTGCCTGAAGGGTTTCGAACCCTCAACCTCCTCATCCACAGTGAGGCGCTCTGCCATTGAGCTACAGGCACCATGTTATGTTTTTCATTCTATCATAGAGCTATTTCTTGCGCAAGCAAGCTTCTAATGAAATCAGCTGCTTGTTCAATTCCTACACTCTCCTGCTCACGGGTTAACAAGTTCTTTATCGCCACCTTGCCTACTGCTAATTCTTCTGGACCCGCCATAACTACAACGCGTATACCCATCTTATCTGCAAACTTGAATTGTTTCCCTAATTTCTCAACTTGCGGATAAGTCACTACCTTCAAACCAGCTTCACGCAGTAAGGTTGATGTGCGATAAGATTCGCTAATTGTATTTTCGTCAAATACTGTCACAAGCACATTGGCAGGATTCATAACATCACCAGGTATACAGCCATTCTCTTCTAATAACAGTTGGATTACCACATCCCCCATCGCAAACCCCACACCAGGCAAAGGATTGCCGCCAACATCCGCGACCAAATTATCATAATGCCCACCGCCAAATATCGCTCTGAATTTACGCGCTTCATCCCGCCCCTCAAACACAGTTCCCGTATAATAGTCCAGACCGCGTATTACCTGCGGCTCAAAGCGCACATATTCTTCAACACCGAGCCAGGCAACCGCTTTAAAAAAGGATCTGAGCTCTTCTGATTCCTCCCATAGTGATTGATTGGAAAGCACGGTTTTTAATCCCTCAAGCTGTTTATTGGTCAAACCAATTTCCAAAGCATATGCTTCCCATTTCTCAGTGGACATCTTGTCGATTTTATCGATCAAACGGAAAACAGCCGGCCTTCCGCTTTCGGGAACACCAATCTTATCTAAACTTTTATCCATTAATCGGCGGTTATTGACCACGATCTTAATTTTATCGCTTTTCAAACCGACGCGTTCGAAAAACATTGCGGCAACAGCCACAGCTTCCGCATCTGATTCAACATTAGATGTGCCGATCAGGTCAACGTTCCATTGAAAAAATTCCCTGCTGCGACCCCTTTGTGGTCTTTCATAGCGCCAAAATGGACCAAATGACCACCATCGCAGCGGATATATCAGCTCATTCTGCTTATTGGCGATCATCCTCGCAAGCGTAGGTGTAAGCTCAGGCCGCAGGGCGATTAATTCCCCACCTCTATCGGGAAAGACAAATGACTGCTCCTTGACCAATTCTTCGCCAGACTTTGCCGCATAAAGGTCAATCTTTTCCACACAAGGGCCATCATACTCTTGATATCCAAACTGCAAAGATACATCCCGCATGGCGTCAAGCAACCAATGGCGTACAGACATTTCATTGGGATAAAAATCCCGCGTCCCTTTAACACTGCGTATTACATTTTTCATCTCTTCTTAGCCTTAACATAATGATTACAAAAATAAAGTATAACATGTCTTGTTTTGCGATAAAATAAACTCTTGTTTGAGCTTGAGAATAAAATTAAACTCTATGGAGAGCAATTTATTGCCGATCCACCTAAATATAATTTGACAACTCGCATAATAAAATATGACTTTTGTGGATTGACCAATTTCAAAATCAATTGTAAACTTCTTGTGGCAATTTTCACAAAAGGGTAAAGTGATTTTAATTGTGCCGCTTTTTTCTATGGAGCGTCCATGATGGGAACAGCTTGCGATTTATGCAGAACCCCACAAAATCTTTGAGGATGTAAACCAAAATTTAGGAATTGAATCTGGAGATAATACATAAGACAGTTTGATCACTCTCGAAATTTACTGCTAAATATGGCCGCATGTATCCACGCAACTGTTGATGTCAACGAGATGATCCACAGATGTGTTCAACCAAGTAAGTTTCCTAAGTTGATCCAGGATATTTAGAGCGAGAAGATAATTAATTGAGAGAACTCGCCCTATAGATACTTGACATTTCAGAAATTCGCATACAATCTTGGATGGTTCCATAACGAATGCGGAATTAGAAGATATAGCAAAAGTTCGAAACGTAAATAAATTAATTCGATCAGGAGTAATAAACAATGCCAACAATTAAATCACTTGATGACCTTACACGAATTCGTGAAGAAGTACTTAAGAAACAAGAATTAATAACCACCTCTGGGAAAACAGAGATTATTGTTGGAATGGGTACGGTCGGTAGAGCAACAGGTACTCAAGAGATCTTAACAGCTATCTTATCATATATAGAAGAGCATAATCTTGGAAATGTTATCGTGCGACAAACTGGTGATATGGGCCTTGACTCATTTGAACCTGTTATCCAGGTAATCCTTCCAGGTAAAGAGAGAGTTACCTACGGGAAATTGAATCCTGAAATAGTCAAAAGCATCCTTTCTAATCATGTCATCGGCGGTAAAATCATTGAAGAATTTAAAGTTGAGAGATAAGCTCACTAAATCAAAGTTTATCATAAAGTGATAAATATATTATTCAAAGGTAGAAAATATTATTTTCCAAATCAAATTTATCAATATTCTGAACTATAACGTTATTGAGCCTAAATAATTACCAAGTACCAGGAGGTTGCCTATGTCAGTTGAAGTAAAGAATGGGCTAGACATTAAGAAAACTATACGGGAGCTCATCAAACAGCATGGAACGGAGCGCGCTGAATTGATTCCAATTATGCAGAAGATCAATGCTGCTTTTGGCTATATCTCATCGGAAGCAATTGAAGAGCTTGCTATTCTTATGAACCTACCAACAAACCAGATTTTTACTGTTGCAACTTTTTATCGAATGCTGTCCACTGAACCACGTGGTAAACATGTGATTCAGTTTTGTGAAAGTGCTCCTTGTCATGTTGCCGGTGGTCGCCAAGTCTGGCTTGCGCTACAAGAGGCATTAGGGATCAAGTCTGGCCAAACGAGTCAAGATAATAAGTGGACACTTTTAACAACAAGTTGTCTGGGCGCATGTGGCATTGGCCCTGTTTTAGTAATTGATCAAGATATCTATGGCAATGTTCAGCCCCAGCAGGTGAAGAACATTCTCAGCCGTTACGAATAGGAGAGAGACGCATGAAAGCTGTTCGATCAATGGTATTGGTCTCAAGCGATGCGGAAAGTATTGCGCTTGGTGCAAATGAAGTTTTTTCAGCGTTTCAGCAAAAAATCCAGGACTATGGACTGTCTGATGAGATTTCAATCTCTTTTATCAGCGACATCGGCCATAATAGTGCCGCTCCCTTGGTGATCATATATCCTGAGGCAGTGATCTATGGACCAGTCAAACCGGATGACGTCCTCGACATTGTAGAGGAGCATCTCGATAAAGGTCACATTGTGGAGAGAAAGCTGGTACCCGCCCATGAACTTTCAGAACACTTGGCATGGCTCTCGTCCCGTAAGGGTACCCTTCCCGCTGAAAACCGCATTGTATTAAAAAATGTCGGCTTGATTGATCCGGAGAATATTGAAGATTATATTGCGCTTGACGGTTATCAAGCACTTGGGACGGTCTTGGGAAAAACACCCGCTGAAACGATCGGCATAATTAAAGATTCCGGATTGCGAGGACGTGGTGGCGCCGGTTTTCCAACCGGTTTGAAGTGGAGTTTCGTCGCAAAAACCCATATTGATAAAAAATATGTGGTCTGCAATGCAGATGAGAGTGAGCCAGGCACCTTCAAAGACCGCTTGGTGTTAGAAGGCGATCCACATGCAATCATTGAAGCAATGGCAATCGCCGCTTATGCCGTTGGCGCTGATGAAGGTTACGTCTACATCCGTGGTGAATATGGGCTGGCTATAGAACGCATGAAAGTAGCCATCAAACAAGCCAGAGAATATGGCCTGTTAGGCAAGAACATCTTCAGTTCAAAATTTAGCTTTGACCTGCATGTCCACGCCGGTGCTGGTGCGTATATTTGCGGTGAGGAAACCGCACTGATCGAATCAATCGAAGGCAAACGCGGTGAACCGCGCTCAAGACCACCCTATCCAACCACCTTCGGTCTTTGGGGAAAACCGACCCTAGTCAATAATGTTGAAACGCTTGCGAATATTCCTGCAATCATTCGCAATGGTGCAGATTGGTATCGTAGTATCGGTACACCTTCCAGCCCTGGCACAAAGGTCTATACGATACTTGGCAATGTGAACGTTACTGGTCTGATCGAAGTTCCGATGGGCATTACCCTGCGTGAGGTTATCACTATCTATGCTAAGGGAATGAAAGGTGGAACTTTCAAAATGGCACAGACAGGCGGATCAAGCGGCTCAATAATTCCCGCTAATTTACAAGATACGCCAATGGATTTTGATTCCTTCAAAACAGCAAGTGTCTCCTTAGGCTCCGGTGCTTTATTGATCTGTAATCAAGAGATTTGTGTAGTTGACCTAGCTAAAGTTTTATTGAACTTCTTCCGCTTTGAAAGCTGTGGTAAGTGTAATCCTTGTCGCATTGGCTGCCAAAAATCATTCGAAATATTATCAAACATCGCTGAAGGCATAGGTACTTTGCAAGACCTGGAAGACCTTCAAATGATGGCCGACCAACTATACGAACTTTCCAATTGCGGTCTCGGCCAAACAGCTGGATCACCCCTAAAAGATATCCTCACCTACTTTCATGCAGAAGTCGAATCCCATATACGTTTAAAAGTATGCCCTGCAGATACCTGCCCCATGAGCGGTAAAACTATATATCAGGTAGGTCAAGAAGTAAAGATTACTCGAGAACAGGGAGCCTAATAATTATGGTCAAACTTAACATTGATGGTAAAACAGTAAAGGTTCTTGAAGGCACCACTGTACTAAAAGCTGCTGAACAAGCAGGTATCTATATCCCCACTCTTTGCGCCCATCCTCAGCTTACACCTTATGGCGGCTGCCGGCTCTGTATGGTCGAAGTTGAGGGTGCAGGTACTTTACAGCCCTCATGTACACTGCCTGTTACTGAAGGCATGCAGATAAAAACCAACACAAAAAAAATCCTAGATGCCCGCAAATTTGTCCTCACGTTGATATTTAGCGAACGCAACCACTTCTGCATGTACTGCCAAGTTACTGACGGGGATTGCGAATTGCAGAATGCTGCCTATGATGAAAGCATGACCCATTGGCCGCTTCAGCCAAATTGGCAGCCCTATGAGGTAGATGCCAGCCACAAATTCTTCGTCTTGGATCATAACCGTTGCATCTTATGCCGCCGCTGTGTGCGTGCTTGTAATGAGCTGGTCGGTAACTTCACGCTCGGATTTAAAGAACGTGGCGCCAACAGCTTCCTTGTTGCAGATTACGGCGTCCCACTTGGCGAAAGCACTTGTATCTCATGCGGAACCTGTGTCCAGATTTGTCCTACGGGTGCATTGATCGACCGTCAAAGCGCCTATCAAGGTAAAGAAAGAGAAGTTGACCATCACCTCTCAGTCTGCGTAGATTGCAGCATTGGCTGCCAACGCGATGTGCTCACACGTGACAATCGGCTCATTCGCATTGAAGGCGACTGGGATACCCCATTAAATCATGGCCTGTTATGCGAAAAAGGGCGCTTTGAGCCATTGGCAAAAGAGTGTAACCGCATTTTAACGCCACTCGTACGTAAAGATGGCAGTTTAAAGGCTGCCACATGGGACGAAGCCATCTCGGCCATTATTGAAAAGATCAAACCACTCACTGGTAAGAAGGAAAAGGGATTGGCAGTTTTAGCTTCCTCCCGTCTTTCCACTGAATCTCTGGCTTTAATCGATGAAGTCTTCAATCAGGGTTTCGAAGCAGCAATTGTAACCAGCATTGAAGAAGATCAAACTAGTTCTGTAGCAGCGGAAATTGCCAAAGAGCTGGGAAAACCCTTTGAATCCAAACTTGATGTCTTAAAAGATACAGATATCGCCTTAGTTCTTGGTGCTGATCTCGCAACCGATCACCAAGTTGCTGGTTTCTTCCTCAAAAGACAACAAGCATCAGGGACAAAACTCATTGTGGCAGGCACCAAAGAGAATCGTTTCATTGATAAAGCAAATCTCAAATTACAGCAAACAAAAGGCACCTCATTGGATCTAATTGAAAGTCTGACCGCAGCATTGGTTGAACTTAGAAAGGCCAAAGTCGAAGACCTCAAAGCTGCAGACGCACTTTACTCCTCTTCAGAGAAAACCGGCTTAGCAATCGATTCTCTCCTCAAGACGGCTGAATACCTTTCTAGCGCAAAAAAGCCTGTAATTGTCTATGGAAAAGGCTTCGTTTCAAATAATAACAAAGTAGCTTTGAAAGCTTTGTTGGAATTTGCTGCTCTCATCGGTAAGAATGGTGCACCTCTCGTCGGTGTCAAAGGGCAAGCAAACAGTATGGCTGCCGCGCAGCTCATGCTAGTAAAACCCTTCAAAGCCGACAGCGTCCAAGCAGTCTATCTGGCTTTAAGTGATGAGATCCCAACTAGGAAACTCACTAAAGATCTTGAAAATGTACCCTTTGTCGCAGTTCATGCTGCTTATTCTTCCCAATTGACTGCTAATGCAGATGTTGTCCTCCCAGCTGTAATTTGGGCCGAGGAAGAAGGGCATTACTTGAATTCGGATGGTCGGCTGCAAAAAAATGTCAAAGCTTTAGAATCTCCTGAAAATGTTTCGGATACAGTAACAACACTACAAAAGATTGCAGAACTTTTGAACATAAAAGCAAAAGGCGACTGGAAATCTCAGCTCCTTGCACGCGTCTCATCTGTCGAGATCACGCAAGGTTAATTTACTAATTATCGGTATAGTCTAGCGAAAGGAAAAACTATGGCAAAACCCAAAGTCGCTTCAGACTGGTTGTCTGGTTGTGCAGGTTGTCACATGTCCTTATTGGATATTGATGAACGCATCATCGCACTCACAGAATTGATTGATTTGCGTGCCACCCCCATCACTGACCTCAAGGAACCTGATGAGGATGGTGTCGATGTCGGTATTCTTGAAGGCTGTATAAACAATACATACAATGAAGAAGTTGCCAAGCGTATGCGTGAACGCTGCAAGATCCTGGTTGCACTAGGTGATTGCGCAGTTTTCGGCGGGGTCCCCGCCATGCGCAATTTCTCCGGTGCGGGGGAAGCGCTCAAGAGAGCCTACATTGAAACTGAAAGCACTGACTCAGAAGGCAAAGTTCCCAGTGATCCAGAACTCTGCAAACCCACACGTGTCAAAGCAATTAGTGAAGTTGTCCATGTAGATGTATTCGTTCCTGGCTGTCCACCAAGTGCGGATGTGATTTTCTACGTACTGAGTGAATTAGCTCAAGGTCGTATGCCTGAATTAAAGGGCAATATGCTGGATTGGCATTAGGAGGTAATAATGGTTGCACAGAAAATTACAATTGAACCCGTAACCCGCATAGAAGGTCATGCAAAAGTGACTGTTCATATGAACGCTGATGGCAGTGTGGATCATGCCTACTTCCATGTGAACGAATTTCGAGGTTTTGAAAAATTTTGTGAAGGACGCATGGTCTTCGAAATGCCCCAGATCACACCACGAATATGCGGTATCTGCCCAGTTAGCCACCATCTCGCCGCTGCAAAAGCTGGGGATGATGCTATGGGCGCACCCCCGCCAAAACCTGCTGTCATGTTGCGAGAACTCATGCACATGGGTCAGATTATACAAAGCCATGGCATGCACTTTTTCGAACTTGCTGGACCCGACCTGATATTGGGTTTTGATTCCGATCCTGCTACCCGCAATGTAGTTGGCTTGATTCAAGCAAATCCAAACCTGACTATTCGTGCAGTCAAACTTCGCAAATTTGGTCAAGAGATCATTGCTAATGTCGGTGACCGCAGAATTCACCCAAATTTCGCTATCCCTGGCGGCGTCAACAAAGCTTTAACAATAGATACACGTGACAAGCTCCTTTTGGATATAGGTGAGACCATCAAGACCACTCAACTTGGTATCCAAATCATAAAAGATTGGGCAGCAAAAAATGCTGAAGACATTAATAAATTTGCTGTCTTCCCAACTGGTTACTTCGGACTGGTAACACCTGATAATGCGCTTGAGCTTTATGATGGTCAAATTCGTTTGATCGATCGCGATGGAAAACAGCTTGAGAAATTCGATGGAAAGAATTATCTAGACATCATTGCTGAGCATGTGGAAGATTGGTCTTACCTTAAATTCCCCTATTATAAAAAATTCGGTTATCCCAATGGCTCCTACCGAGTAGGTCCATTGGGGCGTCTTAACATAGCAGAAAAGATTAACACCCCCCTAGCCAATGAAGAATTTAAGATCTTCAAAGCTTTAAATAATGGCCATCCTATAGAAAATTCGCTTTATTATCATTATGCACGTTTAATTGAAGTAATTTATGCTATTGAACGAGCTCGTGAACTTCTCGAGGACCCAG
>JAUXFJ010000027.1 GCA_030620065.1 Anaerolineaceae bacterium | reverse complement strand
GAAGTTATTCAATTATACCGCTTGGCGGCGCAAGCATATTAAGCCTGATCTGGAAGTAGAGACAGCGTCCAAAAAAAGCCCCGTATTTGGCATTTTGATCTTCCAAGGGGATACAGCAGGTGATGTACAGGTTACTTTTTGTGCGCTGCGAAAACAAAGGTATATCCACTGGATAGCATGGAACACAATTGTGGAGGGATTTGTAAAGGGTGAAACCAGCCCATTGAATATTAACGCGCAGAAAAAGAGTACAAGCCCGGGAGAAACCCTGACACGCTTTGTTGAGGTAACAAAAGTTGATTATGTCTGTCTGATCGAAGCTGGAGACAGCTTTGACGAAGATTGTTTCACAGCAATGGCAAAAGCTGCTGTGACGGCGGATTCGGCGGTGCTGTACGGTGATGAGGATTGGCATAATCCAGCGAGTGAACGGTTAGAAGCACCGTTTTTGAAATCTGATTTTTCACCTGCGTTGCTGCTATCGGTCAATTTCCTGCGCCATGCCTTTTATCGAAGGGATGTGCTTGAGAAAATCACGCTGGAAGCAAAAACTTATAAGGAGCTGCAGGAAGAATTGGCGTTCAAAGCTCTGGAGCAAGGTGCAGCCATTAAGCATGTCACTGGTTTGCAATATCATGCAACGGAAAAACCATTCCCGGGGCAGGCTTGTAATTTGGAACGCCTTGGGTGCATCAGCAGCCATTTAAAGTGCAGCGGGATGGAGGGCGCGATAGCCGAAATTGATGTTCAGGGGCAGGTGCATGTACGTTGGCAAACCAGCGGGGCTTTGGTTTCTATCATCGTGCCAACCCGGAACCAATCCGCCAGATTAGCAGCCATGCTCGACTCCCTGAAAGCACATACAGCCTATTCTAACTATGAGATTATCTTGGTGGATAACGCCAGCGATGAACCTGAGATAGCCCGGCTATATAAAAGATTGGAAGAGGAAGCTGGTATTCGCATCCTGCATGAACAGGGAGCATTTAATTACTCACGCTTTAACAATATCGGTGCAGTGGAAGCCAAAGGGGAGATACTGCTCTTTTTGAACAATGATATGGAAATTCATTCTGAGGCATGGCTTACGGAGCTGGTGATGTGGGCAGAGAGGCCGGAGGTCGGTATAGTGGGGGCGCGTTTGATGTATCCGAATGGGCGCATCCAACATGCGGGTGTGGTGTTGGGTTTAGTAGGCAGTGCCGGGCATGTTTTCATAGGCGAACCGCCGAAGATCAACGGACCTTTTGGTTCGCCATATTGGTACCGTAATTACCTAGCAGTGACAGGGGCTTGTATGGCACTGCGGCGCGAGGTTTTTGACGCGATTGGCGGATTTGATGAAGCCTATCAACTTACATTCAGCGACATCACCTTGTGCTTGAAAGTAATCGAGAAGGGCTATCAGGTGATCTATAATCCTTTTGCCTGTTTGATCCATCATGAGGGGGGGACGCGTGGGAGGCACATACCTGATGCAGACCTGCGCTTGATGACAGAGGAGTTGACAGCCTGGATCGAAAAGGGTGATCCTTATTTCAATTCCATGCTCTCACACCTCATTGCCACGCCTGCACTAAAGCGCAGTTTTGAAGAGACCCCGCTTGAGCGTCTAAAAATGATTGCTGCATTAGCTTCCATTAACCTGCATGAAAAGAGAAATTAGTAATGGATGAAAGAGTGAGTATATTGATCCTTTCCGGAGTGAGCGGGGATACCCGCCGTTATCGAAGTTTGCATCTGCAGGAACAATGCGAGCTGGCGGGAGTGCCGGTCAGGCTGGCGCACATCGCTGATGCGGGTTTGATGCGTCTTGTCAGTAAAGAGAGGTTTGATATAGCGGTATTCCAGCGTGTGGAGATGGATGCTTATGTCAAGCGCCTGCTAGGGGTGTTAAAGACAGCGGGTACGCTGAACCTCTATGATAGCGATGACCTGGTATTTGAGGAATCCATGTTTCAGTTCATCGACAGCCCTGATTTCAGCGACCCGATCAGAGCAAGCCTTTATCGTAAGAATATGGGGCGCCAGCGCCAGATGCTGCTGGCTTGTGATGCAGCGCTGGTTTCGACGGCTTTTCTGGCTGAGCAAGTTAAAAAGTTAGGCAAGACAGTGCGGATACACCGTAACGCCTTCAGTATGCAAATGTTGGCCTGTGCTGAGGCTGCCTACAGAGCCAACGAAGTTCAGAGGGAAGGCGTGGTGATGGGGTATGCGAGCGGTACGCACACGCATGACCGTGATTTCAGCGTGGCTGCAACGGCGCTACGGGCAGTATTGGAGATACAGCCTCAGGCGTCATTGTGGCTGGTGGGTCCAGTTGACCCGGGTGCGGGCTGGGATAAGTTCGGGGAGAGGGTGAAGCGATTTCCAGCGGTTGACTGGCGTAAGCTGCCGGAGTATTTGATGCAGTTTGATATCAATTTGGCACCGCTGTCTGTAGGCAATCCCTTCGCACAATCCAAAAGCGCAATTAAGTTCATGGAAGCGGCGCTTGTACGGCGACCGACGATCGCCTCTGGCAGTGCGGCATTTGAAGAAGCAATTTGTGATGGCGAGAATGGATTTATCGCTGATAATGAGGGTGAATGGACTGAAAAACTGCTGCATTTGGTACAGGAACCGGGTCTGCGTGCGCGCCTAGGCGAGAAAGCTTATCAGGATACTATGGCAAGCGACCATCCAATGGTGCGCGGACTGGAGCTTCTTGAGACGCTGGATGATTTACACTTACAGTTGCGTGGGAAAAAGCTATGGCAAGATGGGGCTATTGACGTAAAACTTACTCAACAGAGAGCTGAAAAGTATAGTGCAGTGGGTTGCAGACATACATCTTTGAAGAAACGGGGCACTTATTATTTGAGGCGCGGCTGGGTTACGCTCTGGCGGCGCGGACCGCTGGAACTGCTGGGGGGTGTATGGGTGGGGCTGAGGAGGTTAGTGGTGCCCATTTTCCCTTTTAGGCTCAGGGGTGAGAAAGATGAGAACCAGACCGTGTAGTAATGATCTGTAAGCAGGTTTTGGTCTCACATTGATAAAAAAAGCGGGGAATTCTTAAAGAATCGCTGTTTTTAAGATTTGTTGAATCCCTCATCATGCTATACTATATATCAACACATGACAGTGCCCAACAAGGAGTTAGATCGTACCCGGGCACTTTTCCTTTACTCAGAGCAACAGTTTATAATCACGTAATAAAATAGATATTATGTCCTTTGTTCACCTTCATCTCCACTCTTCTTACTCTATCCTGGACGGTTTTTGTAATTTAAAGGACCTGGTGGAGCGTGTGAAAGAGTTAGGTATGCCGGCGGTGGCGCTGACAGATCATGGCACGATGTTTGGCACAGTTGAGTTCTTCAACGCAGCCAGGGCAGCGGAGGTCAAACCGATCATAGGTCTGGAGACCTATCTGGCGCCGCGCAGCATGCATGACAAGGACGTGCGCCGTGATAAAAAGGCTTTTCATCTGGTGCTGTTGGCTGAAAATATGGCTGGCTATCATAACTTGCTTAAAATTGCCACAGCAAGCCAGCTGGAAGGATTTTATTATGTGCCGCGAATTGATAGAGCGTTCCTGGCAGAACATTCAGAAGGCTTGATTGCCTCATCAGCCTGTCTTTCAGGAGAGATACCGCGCGCTATCCTGGAGGGTGATCTGGCGCGTGCTGAGCGCAGCCTGGCCTGGTATCTGGATGTGTTTGGTAAGGAGCGCTTCTTCTTAGAATTACAAGAGCACAGCATTCCTGAACTTCCGATGGTGAATAAGACGCTGCTGGAACTTGGCGGTCGCTTTGGCGCGAATTTTATCGCAACTAATGATGTGCATTACATCAAGCAAGAGGATGCCCAGCTGCAGGATATATTACTCGCGATCCAGACAGGTAAGGTACTCAGCGACCCGGATCGCATGCGCATGACCGACAACTCTTATTATTTGCGCAGCCCCGACGAGATGGCAAAACTGTTCGCTGAGGTACCAGAAGCGCTTTCAAATACACTATGGATAGCAGAGCGTTGTGATGTTGACCTTACACCGAAGGGCTACCACCTGCCATTATTTGAGGTGTCAGAGGGACACACCCCGCAGAGCTATCTAAGGCATCTATGTGAAGAAGGTTTAGCACGGCGATTTAAAGAACGACAGCATACGCCTGAGGTGCAGTCACGTTTGGACACGGAATTAGCGGTAATCCATGAGATGGGCTTTGATGCTTACTTCCTGATTGTATGGGATCTATGCCGTTATGCTAAAGAGGAGGGTATTTGGTATAACGCACGCGGCTCAGCTGCTGGTTCGCTGGTGGCGTATGCACTGGATATTACCCTGGTGGATCCGATTGAACACAAACTCTTATTTGAGCGTTTCCTCAATACGGGGCGCGTGAGCATGCCGGATATTGATCTTGATTTTCAGGATGACCGCCGCGCAGATATGATGGAATATTGCTGCCGGAAATATGGTTCTGACAAGGTTGCTCAGATCATCACTTTTGGTACATTGGGGGCACGTGGGGCGATTCGTGATGTGGGGCGTGTGATGGATATTCCGCTCGGGGAAGTTAACCTAGCGGCGAAAATGATTCCTGCTGTTGCGGGGAAACCGGTGACTATTGAAGGCGTACTAAAGGAATCTGCAGAGTTACGTGATCTCTGTGATTCGGCGCCATATTTCAAGCGCTTGATTGAAACAGCCAGCAGAATGGAGGGGACGGTGCGCAATGTAGGCACGCATGCCGCAGGCGTGATCATCACTGACCGACCGATCATTGATTACATCCCGCTGCACCGCCCGACCAGTCAGACTGATGATCTTCCAATCAAGACGGTTGCTCAATATGAGATGGCGATCATTGATCAGCTTGGCTTGCTGAAGGTAGACTTTTTAGGCTTGGTGACTCTGACGGTTATGTCTCGGGCTTGCGACTTAATTAAATTGCGGCACGGCAAGAGCTTTAAT
This sequence comes from Anaerolineaceae bacterium, assembly GCA_030620065.1. Taxonomy (GTDB): domain Bacteria; phylum Chloroflexota; class Anaerolineae; order Anaerolineales; family Anaerolineaceae; genus JAUXFJ01. Next base: position 6,306 of record JAUXFJ010000027.1, on the reverse strand, counting down.
CTTGATAATATTCCCGTCGATGATTCGGCGGTTTTTGAGTATATCAGTGCGGGGCATACTGCAGGGATGTTCCAATTGGAAGGAACAGGGATGACGCGCTATATCACTCAAATGCAGCCGCAAGAATTAGCGCATGTGATCGCAATGGTCGCACTATACCGGCCTGGCCCGATGGATTTTATCCCTGATTATATTGAGCGTATGCATGGAGAGAAGCCAGTTAGCTACCAGCACGAGAAGCTTGAAGCAATCTTCAAGGATACATTTGGCCTTCCTGTTTATCAGGAGCAGCTCATGCAAGCTGTCATGGAACTGGCGGGGTATTCTGCGCGTGATGCGGATGACTTGCGCAAGGCGATCTCCAAGAAGAAGAAAAAATCTATTATGAAGCACCGCAAGAAATTCATCAAGGGTGCGCAGGCTGAGGGTATCGAGAAGAGCGTTGCTGAAGAGATTTTTACGGATTGGGAGAATTTTGCGCGCTATGGTTTTAATAAAAGCCATGCGGCTGATTACGGTATGATTGCAGTTCAAACTGGATATCTGAAACTGCATTATACAGTTGAATATATGACGGCTCTGCTTTCTGCCTGGAAGAACGTTGCTGATAAAGTGGCCGCGTATGTGATTGACTGTCGGGCGATGGGGATTGAGATATTGCCCCCGGATGTGACTGCGAGCGATTATGACTTTACGATTGAAGATAAAGCAGATGGAAATTCGGCAATCCACTTTGGTTTGGGGGCAATTAAGAACGTTGGGCAGAATCCAGTTAATTTGATCTTGGAAGCACGTAAGGAGGGACCCTTTAAGAACTTGACGGATTTTGCCAGACGGGTAGATTTAAGACAAGTAGGCCGGCGTCCATTGGAATGTCTGATTAAAGTTGGGGCCTTGGATGTCTTTGGTCCACGTGTGGCGATGCTGCGTGAGCTTGAACGGATCATCTCAGTGAGCACTAGTTACTTTAGGGCGGCTGAGGTTGGTCAGATGATGTTGTTTGATGGTACCTCGGCTGCGAGTGGAACGATCATTTTAATGGAGGCACCTTATTTTGACCTGCGCGAACAATTGGACTGGGAGCGCGAATTACTTGGGCTTTACGTCTCTGACCATCCCATGAGCGCTCATATGAAGGTGCTCAAAAAAAGAGTTACACATTTTGCTAACCAGCTTGTTGAGGTAGAGGATACGGAAAAGGTTGTCGTGGCTGGTATGGTTAACCGTTACCGTCCCTATCTGACAAAATCGAACAAAAATATGGCTTTTGTGACGCTGGAGGATATTTACGGGCAGATCGAATTGGTCGTTTTCCCCTCTACTTGGGAAAAGTATTATCACCTGGTGGATATTGACAATATCCTCATTGCAGAAGGACGTGTTGATAAGGAGAGAGGCGACCCCAAAGTGTTGGTCAGCCGCTTGAGCCTGTTCAGGGTGGAGGACTTGCCCGTTGATGAGGAACAATTAGAGCCATCGGCGACGCAAACGGAGCAGGCATTGAATGCATATTTGCCTGACGTCGCTGGGTTAGATGAATCCGCGAGTAAGGATGGAAAAAAAGACAAAACTCAGACATCGGATGATAATCGGGAAGCTTTAAGGAAAGAGTTTGATGACCTTTCTCAAGATGAGAGCCCTGAGGAAGAAAATGTGACTAGAGAAGTGAACCAGACTGGTGAGAAATCCGGAGAAGAGGAAGAACCATTGCAGGCGGAAGAAGGAAGCGCTCCAGAAGCAGAGATGCCAAAAGCGCAAACTGATGGTGGAGATCAAAAGATTCCCAAGGAGTCCATAGGTGCTTATCATATGGTCAGGCCAGCAGGAGAATCTACCAAGGTGTTACCGGATAGCAACCGTAACCTGCCGCCGCGCAAGCTGGTGATCACGCTGGTTTCATGTGGCGATAAAGATCGAGATATTAGACGCCTGCGCCGCATCCACGGTGTGCTAGTTTCTCGACCAGGAAAGGATCGTTTTGCTTTCCGTGTGTTTGAAAATGACCACTGTTACGTGCTCGATTTTCCAAGTGACACCACCGGATTAAACGACATCCTGGTTACTAAACTGACTGGACTGATGGGGGAAAAGAATATTGAGATTGCGCCATTTTATTAGGCGTGTATCAGGGTACACAAAAATACTGAGCGGGCGTTGCTAATAGCTTATCAACAATAGTAAATACTTTCTTACTTTCTCCCTGAACTTGAGCTGTACCAAGGAGATTGTTTTTATAGGTGGAGCGAAGGGAGCAAGTTTTATTTGGACGAGCTGTCAAGTCTGGTAGAATCCGATTAGAAATTGCATATCACTTTATTTCATTAATTCAGTGCAGTATGGATATTTATGGCCAAGATAGATCTTGATTTAAATCCAACTTCGTTTATTACTGTGGATGCAATCGGAAAACCTGGCGAACGCGTATTTTATCTTCAGGGGCGTGAGGGTGAGCAGATCGTTACGCTTTTAGTTGAGAAGATCCAGGTTCAGACGCTGGCTTTAGGTGTTGAACAGTTCATGGCTGAACTGGCGCATAAATTTCCGGAGCTACCCGAAGCCTTTCCCGCGTTTGTGGAAGATGAGATGCGTATCAAACCGCCGGTAGATCCACTTTTTCGGGTTGGAGAGTTGAGCCTTGGGTATGATATTGAGGCGGATCTTCTGGTACTCATTGCGCATCAGGACATGACCGGTACTGAGGAAGTGGAGGACTTGGGGGTGGTGCGTTTTTGGTGTCATCGATCTCAGGTATGGGCTTTGGCGCGCTGGGGAATTGAAGTTGTCAGCAGAGGGCTCCCGGTTTGGCCATCCTCCGGCGAGCCAATCTTACCGATTGATGAATTTTCACCTAAAAACAATGGTCATAAGAATTAATTTCAGGGAATTGTGGGACTATCAATAATTACTGAGCGCTAGCCGTCAGCGTGTGAGCTGTTTATAGGTGAAATCTAGAGATTCTTATTTAATTGAATTTCTTGGAGGGCTGGAGGAATGACACAACATTATCGCTTAGTTTTAGTTGGTTTTGGCAATGTGGGGCGTGCTTTTACACGCCTGCTTCTCAAGAAAGAGCAGGAATTAAAGAAAGATCATGATGTGAGTTTTTGCGTAACAGGTATCAGCACAGGCCGGCATGGACAGGCGATAGATACTGCTGGTATAGACCTGGAGCGAGCATTAATCATGGTCGAGAAGGGTGAATCCTTGAATGTGCTCAGCCAGGAGCCTTTTGTGGGGGATTCGACAGCATTCATCCGCGCTTGCCCCGGGGACGTGCTCTTTGAGACCACGCCAGTCAACCTGCAAAGCGGTCAACCGGCAATTGAGTATCTCAAAGCAGGACTGAACGCTGGAATGCATGCTATCACTGCCAATAAAGGGCCGGTGGTGCATGGTTATCGAATGCTGAAAGCACTGGCTGAGGCAAAGCAACGGCGGTTTATGTTTGAATCAGCAGTGATGGATGGCGCGCCAGTGTTTGCGCTCTTCAGAGAACCCCTTATGGGTGCGAAGTTATTGGGCTTTCATGGGATTCTCAACTCGTGTACGAATTTGCTGCTGGACTTGATGGCTGAGGGTAAGAGTCTGGAAGAAGCCATTACCTATGGCCGATCGATTGGTATCACGGAAACGGATCCCAGCAATGACGTGGACGGCTGGGACGCGGCGATCAAGGTGGCAGCACTCAGTACCGTTTTAATGGACGTACCTCTCACGCCGCAGCAGGTTGACCGCATTGGTATACGCGGTATCAGCCTGGAGATGATCCGTGAAGCTGCGGAAGCGGGAGAGAAGTGGAAGCTGGTGTGCTCAGCAGGATACGAAGGTGGAAAATTCACTGCCTGCGTGGCGCCACAGCGTGTCGGTGCCGATTCAGCACTATTTAGTGTTAGTGGCACAAGTTCTTTTGTGCTTTTTGAACTGGATGTTTTACCCGGCTTAGGCTTATTGGAAAGCAATCCTGGTCCTGAAACAACGGCTTTTGGCTTGCTTGCTGATTTCTTGAATGCGGTAAGTAAATAGGAGAAAAGTTTGACGCATATCTATTTAGCTCTGGGCAGCAATATGGGTGACCGCCTTGCCAATCTGGAAAAGGCGCGCCAAGCCCTGGCACCGCAGGTGCGAATTATTATGGCTTCAGCGATCTATGAAACCACTCCCTGGGGCTACATTGAGCAGGCAGATTTCCTCAATCAGGTCTTGGAGGCTGAGACTGAATTATTACCTCTGGAGCTATTGAATTGGCTTAAAGACATTGAGAAAAGACTTGGAAGAGAAAAAACTTTTCGTAATGGGCCGCGCATGATCGATCTGGACATATTGTTTTATGATGAGCTCATTTTGGAGATGGAACAGTTGCAAATTCCGCATGCAAGGATGCATGAGCGTGCTTTTGTACTGGTGCCGCTGGCGGATATTGCTCCACAGTTTGTGCACCCTGTGTTGGGTAAGACCATTACAGAGCTGCTGACTGAAGCGGATGTTGCGGGAGTAAAAGAACTATGATGATATTGATTGCGGGATTGGCTTTACTGCTTCCGGGTCTGTGCTGGTGGATCTGGTTCGGCAGGCGCGATGATGACCCTGTTGAGATGTTGGCGAAGATTATTGGCATCAGCGTCAGCATCAATGCACTGGCGGCGCAATTATTCTTTGTTGTCAAACAGCGCATCACGTTAGCGGTGCTGTTGGTTTTCTTGCTGGTGTGGCTGGGATTAAGCCTGTGGGGCATCTTTAAGCGGCATGATATAAAAGCATCCTGGGCCTGGCTGGGGGTGGCTTTGGTTTTTGTTGAGCTGACTGCTTGGCGTTTGTACCAGGCGGTAGAACTGATACTACCACCCTGGGTGGATTCGCTGCACCATGTTTTGATCGTCAGGAAGATCATCGAAACAGGAGGATTACCGATTGATCTGAGTCCTTATCTGCCAGTACCCTTCTATTATCATTTCGCTTTTCATTCTTTCACGGCTGAATTTTCAGTATTAAGCCAGTTGAGCCCTGACCAGGCTGTGCTTATCCTAGGACAGGTGCTAAATGCAGCGATTGGGTTATCGGTCTATACGCTCGGCAAGGCGCTGTTCAAAGACTGGCGCCCTGCGGTATTAGCAGGGCTGCTGACAGCTTTTTTCACCCAGATGCCGGCATATTATCTTACCTGGGGACGCTATACGCTGCTGACCGGATTGGTGATCATGCCTTTGGCTATGGCCGTTGCCATCAAAGTTCTGCGTGAAGGACAGGGGCGGTGGGATTGGTTAGCAATTGTCCTGTTCACAGCAGGCACATTGTTGGCGCATTATTTTGCGGCAATACTTTTAGCCTTGTTTTTCATCGTGCTTGGAGTTGCCTATTTATTTGCTGGTTGGCGGGCGCGAAAATTGGATTGGAAGCCTTTAACGATGTTGGGTTTGAGCGCTGCGACTGGGTTGGCGCTGGTGGGACCATGGATGCTGCGCGTGATACAGCTTTCGGTAGTGTCCTCAAAGATAGGCGTTAACCTGCCCGAAGATATTGGTGGATTTTTTAACAACACTGGACAGTGGGAATATATTTGGTATCTGATGGGACCGAAGCGCGGGCATATTTTACTTTTCTTGGGGCTGCCGAGTCTGATCCTGGCATTTTGGAAACCCAAGCTGCGGGTCTTTGCCTGGTGGAGCTTGATCCTGGTCGTGCAATCGTTGCCTTGGGGTCTCGAAATTGGCAGTTTTCGGGAAGATCATTTTGCGATTGTAATGTTTCTGCCTCTGACCCTGCTGACAGCGGGCTTGAGCGTAGCGATTGGGGACTTGATCAGCCGATTTGCTAAGCGCCAACGGCTGGGATATATTTTTCTTGTGCTGATCACTTCAGGTGCGATGATCTGGGGGATTAAAGAGACGGGTAATATCATCAATGCGAATACCATTTTGGCTACCCAGGCAGATATGCGGGCGCTAGAGTGGATTGAGAACAATACCACTGAGGAGGCGCGCTTTTTTATCAATACAGCAGAATGGGGGTATAAGGTTTCGCGCGGCGTGGACGGAGGGGCGTGGATACTACCCTTAACAGGGCGCTGGATATTGGCACCAACGGTTTTTTATGGCTTTGGTGAGGATCGCGCCTGGTCTAATCAGATCAGTGCTTGGGGAAAGCAGGCGCAGGGGATAACTGGCTGTACTGATGATTTTTGGCAGCTTGTGCGGGACGCCAAGCTTACCCATATATATTTACGCGCAGATGTGGGGTCTTTACAGGCGGAAGCGCTGATTGGGTGTGAGGGCGTGGAAGCTGTTTACGCACAGGAAGGGGTGACTATTT
>JAUXFJ010000016.1 GCA_030620065.1 Anaerolineaceae bacterium | reverse complement strand
ATCTAGCACGATCTATTGGATGAAAAAATCCGGGACGGGCTTTGTCCTGGAAGTGGCATTTGTAGGTATCATTATAGGTTGGATTATTGCGTTAATCTGGTGGATGATAAAGGAAGGGAATGTCATTCCGCCAGATGTGCGGTCTTAGAACACCATGACTTACACAATAATTTAAATTGAACAATTGATTTGGTGTGGATAAATACTAACAAAGCAGCGTATATTTCAAAGGCTGCGGATTAATGTCAGGATCAGACTGATTAAGGTTAACCCACCTGTTACAGCAGCTAGGGCGGTCTCAAGTGGCTGCATGACTTTTTGAGAGCGTTTGGTACGGTATGGCTGGGTGATGGGGGCAGTATCATCAAACAGAGCATGCAGGAAGCTTTGTACGTCTTGTGGTCGGTCAGCAGGATGAAGTTGCATTGCCCAGAGGATAGCACGGTCGGTGCGTGGGCTGAGGTTGGGATTGATTTGACGTGGTGGGATCAGACTTTCGGGGTCAAGGAAGCGGTCGCGTACATTTATAGGAATTTGGTTGGTTAACAAGTGATAGAGTGTGGCACCAAAAGCGTAAATATCACTCCGGGCATCTGTATGCCCGCTGTCACCCCCGTATTGTTCAAGGGGTGTGTAGAGCGCAGTCCCCTGTCCTTGAAGAATGGTAATGGTCACTTCCCCGGGGGCTAAAAGCTTCACTAAACCAAAGTCAACCAGCTTGAGAAGTCCGCTGGGGGTAAGCTTCAGATTGCTGGGTTTGATATCGCGGTGCAAAATGGGTTGATCTTGACTGTGTAGATAGGTGAGAGCATCTGCTAATTGACTTGCCCAAGCGAGGACATCCGCTTCCGGCAGGAATTTTCCTTGTTTACTTGCTTTGAGCATTAAAGTGCGCAGATCATCACCGGGCACATAATCCATAACAAGATAGTCACAACCCTTGATGGAGAAGAAATCGGAGACCTTGGGGAGGTTAGGGTGGTCGAGGCGTGCCAAAACAGTTGCTTCGCGATGGAATTGCTCGCGGGCTTCTTTGAGTATGTCCGGCGAAAACGTTGGATCGTGTTCTACTTCCTTTACAGCACACAAGCGGCCTGTCAGGCGCAGGTCTTCGGCAAGGTAAATGCAGCCTTTTCCTCCCTGGCCAATGATGCGCTTAATCTTATAACGCTTACGCAGAACAGCTCCAATTTTCAATTGAATTGGCATTGTTTCATCCCTCTAATGTAACCATAGCTGTCAGAATCCTTGGCATAGTCCATGTAGGCAGCAGAATTATTGATAAAAAACCATTAATAAATATTGCTCTTCTATGTTTCGGCGATTTCGAGCAATTGGTTTGTATATTATAATTGTTTAATGCAGACTAATTATAATCTATCGCCAGAGAGTTTCCAACCAGTTTGGAGCATTAGAGAAAAATTCCATGGTGCATAAAATTTCTGAAACTCCTTTTTTGATCGCTCAATCGGGACCTTTGGAAGGTCAGCGCTGGTTGATCAAAAACCAATTGGTGATTGGTAGAGACAATTCATGTGATGTGGTTGTTCCTGATCGCCAGGTTTCACGTCAGCATGCGCGCCTTTCAAACAGTAAAGCGGGGGTCACGCTGGAAGATATGGATAGTAAGAACGGTACCTTTCATAACAACAGGCGCATCAACACGGTTGTGACTCTCGTGGAGGGTGATGAAGTACAGATTGCGCTGGCGCAGGACTTCATCTTTGTAAGCTCTGATGCAACCCTGCCATTAGAAGACTTAGCGCTTGAAGTTATTTGTGAACGCTGCTTACGTTTGGATAGCGGGTCGAGAAGGGTTTGGCTAATGGACGAGGAACTTGAGCCTTCCCTTTCAATTTTGCAGTTCAATTTATTACGGAAGCTCTATCAGCATCCCGGTGAAGTTGTCTCGCGCATGGATGTTATCGAGGCTGTTTGGGGAGTGGAAACAGAATGGGTTAGCGAGCAAGCGCTTGATGCATTGGTACGCCGTTTGCGTGACCGATTAGCAGAAGTTGACAGCAGCCATGATTATGTTATTACCGTGCGTGGCCATGGGCTGCGCTTAGAAAATCCCTCCAGCGATTAAGTAGTCTAGTTTAAGAAGCTTGGTTCATGTTCTGCTGCATGGAAAAACGCAGAACCGAGCGATACACATCTTTTAGGCGCTGAATGGTCTCGGGTTGATCTTTTTGTGTTTCGAATTGTGTGATCAGGTTTGTTAGGAATTGCAAGAATTTATCGTTGATATCGTCTTTATGCTTCCCGAGGATAGCTGACATTGCGGTTTCATTGGGAGCCTGGATGAGCGCCTCAATCAGTTCAATATAAACAGCTGACGCGCTGGCTTTCTGGATCGTTTTTGCGATCTGCTGAAGTTTTTTCGCCTTAGGCTGATGATCAGACGAGCGAGCATTCCGAATTTCCTGACGTAATAAATCCAGGAATATTTGGGTCATATTGGGGAGGGCCTGCCGGGTAGCTTCTTCAGTGTTTTCTGCTTCTATGAGTTCATTCAGCAGTTGCTGTGCTTGCAGGGTTTGGGCTTTTATCGCCTTATCAATTTCGTAAGTCATGTCAAGTAGTTTATCCCGCAAAACGACCAGCTTTTGACTTTCTTCACCTTCCATCTTTTCAATATGTTCACTCATTAATTGAAAAAAGGCGTAATCCAAACCACTACGTGCCATACTCACCAAGGCTGCTAATTGAATCTCGCTTTCAGCAGCATTGATCAACAGGTCGAGTAGTGCTTGGCGGGAGAGTCCCTTTTTACTTGCTTCTTGGAGGTCATTAATCGCCTTTTGGGTTTCCTGGGATTGCTGCTGCAGCTTTTGACCAAATTCTGAATGTTCAAGCAGCTTTTGCTGGAGCGCTGCCAATTGCTTGGCACTGGTTTCATCGTCACTTGCTGCTGAAGCATTAATTAATTGGGATAAAAGGATGAATAATTGATCATCGATCAATGCCTCACCTTGCTTTATGGCTTGTGGTATAGCTTCTTCGCTCGTCATCGCTAAGCGTTGAATCAAATTCAAACGGTCTTGTTGGGCTTTCATCATCTCTGGTGTAATACCGTCTGCCTCGAGTATTTGCTCGAAAAGGCGCTGTTGTGTCAGCATGGTTTTGGGTTGAAAGAGATAGGCTTTGCGTTTTTTCGGGGGAAGATCATCGACCACTTTTTTGATAAACGGGCCGATAATCTTTTCTTGTTCATTAACCGGAACACCTGCCTCAGGCGGAAAGAAGGTCAGGAGAAGTTCTTTTTCAGGGTCATGATAGACAATAGGTGTTGGAAGTGGTCCTTGATAACCACAATTTGAACAGGCAATAAAATTATTTATTCCTGAGAGTAGTTTCTGTTTTGCCTCAGGATCGGTATTTAAGTCAAACAAACGATTGAGTTCCACTACGACTGGTTGATGACACTGAGGACAGTTTGCAGTTGTTTTAGCCATTTTCACTCTTTCTTCAATAAATATTAAGTCTTTGGATTATACCATTGTCAATCTTTAGCGAAAGCTATCGTTATGTAAGAGTCCCATTAATATTGCTTAATTAGCCTCTTGCAATATTACTGAAGCGTTGTTAGATAGCATTCTTTTTACTGTAGGCAATAGGGAAGTAATTGGTATCAAGTGTCGGAGTGCGGTTTTGCCCAGCCAAAATATTTAGGGTTAAAATAACCTTGGTTATTAGAATCAGTATATAAATGGTTGCCTATATACTGAGGTTATTATTGAAACCGCCATAGCAGTTAGCGTGTGATAATATTAGAAATGAAAATGATTGAGGAGTCACATATGCGTTGGCGTTACCTTACTTATATCGCGGTTATTATTGCGGTTTTATTTCAATTTGGTCAAGTTACAGCGCTTGATGCACCTCAGACCTTGTTAGAGAATGTTGAAGTCCTTTTGATGCCTGAGTTCGATCAGCCTTCGATATTGGTGATCTACAACGTCACCCTGGTTGAAGATACACCTCTGCCCCTTCAGGTCAGCCTGCAAATCCCCGCACATATTTCCAGTCTTTCGAGAGTTGGTTTCAATACAGCGAATGGGCAATTCCAAGCAACGACTTATCAATTGGACCCAGAGGCCGACTGGATGAATGTTACTTTCGTTACAGGGTCTCTTTCAATTCAGGTGGAGTATTATGACTCCAATCTTGTGAAAGATGGAGATCGGCGGTCATTTTTATTTACTTGGATGTCGCAGCACGATGTAAGCGATTTCGTTTTCCATCTTCATATGCCCATTGGTGCCAGCCAGGTGATGATGACACCTGATTTGGGTTCCAGCCAGCTTTACATAGAGGGGTTTGATTGTTATAAGAGAAGCTTAGGTAGTGTGGCTGCTGGTGAAGCAATGGCTTTAGAGCTTAGCTATAATAAGAGCGCTGACGATTTGAGCTATACTGCGCTTGCTGTCCAAGCGGTTGAGCCTATTGGGGAAGCGACGGCTGGTAGGACTTCCGAATCCAATACAATTATTAACTTGCTGATGGTAATTGGGGGGTTAGTTTTGCTTGGTATAGTGCTCTATTATTGGTGGTATTCGGCCAACAGACGGGAAATGGCTATTCCGGAAGGTAGAAGGGCAGCTAGCGTAGCACCGACTACACCGCTTATATATTGCCAGGAATGCGGACAGCGCTCAGCTGTAGGTGATCAGTATTGCCGAAACTGCGGGGCAGACCTGAAACGAAAATAAGGTTTCTCTCAGCAATTAATTTCGGATCAGGTTAAATGTTGATTAGTATTAATTATTGGCAGCAGGATGAGGAGACATGAATGCCTTGGCCAGCCACGCATGTGATCATAGCGGATCAGGTTTATGATAAGTATTTCAGACAGTTGTACAAACAGGCATTTATTATTGGCACTTGTTTCCCTGACATACGTTATCCAGCAAAAATAAAAAGGAATCTGACCCATTTTAGGGAAGTTACACTGCAGCAAATTCAGGGACAAGAGTCCTTTCAAGCGGGTGTCCTGTTTCATAGTTTGACGGATAGATTGTGGAATACATATATGCGTGAGCAGGATGTATACCAATATTGTGAATTTAACGCGATCAATCATCATGCCTTAAAATTACTGCAGGATCAGGTGATTTATGAGAAGATCCTGGATTGGAAGGTTTTCACCAAATACTTTGATACGGTTTTACCCCAAGAACAAGTATTTGGTATTAACGAGCAGTTATTGCGGAGTTGGCATTCTTCGCTGGCGAATTACATGAGTAAGTCACCGTGCCAGCATGATATAAAAATGCTGGAAAGCAGTATGACTGCTGAGATTATTAATGATATCCACGCATCATATAAGATGCTAAGCCAGAAAAGCCCGGTGATCGGGATTTTGGAAGAATTCTACAGTGCGGCGCCGCTGATGATGGCAAGCCAATCCGCCGAGATTGAATTTTCATATAAGTTATAAGTTTCAACTTAAGTAGCCCAACAGGTAGATAATGACACTTCCAAGTTGGTTGGCGAGGTAAGGGATGGTTGCAACTTTAGGTTACTTTAGTGTCCTCTTCACACTACTAATCGCGCTGTATGGTATTGCTGCATTTTTTATTGGATTGCGTCTGCGCAATGACCGATGGCTGGAGTCCGGACGCATAGCAGGCATTGTCGTTTTTGTCGGTCTCAGCCTGGCTTTAGCATATTTGGTTTATCTTTTTGCAGGAGAGCACTATGAAGTTGCTTATGTTTATTCAGTAAGCAGTCATGACCTACCATTTTATGTCAGGATTGCTTCGCTATGGGCTGGGCAAGCTGGGTCGTTGCTTTTGTGGGTTTGGCTATTAAGTGTTTCGATACTCTTTTTTGGTGTCCGCCATTGGCAGGGTAGGCGTGATTTGTTAGGGTGGATCATGATCGTGGCTTTGGTCACCTTGATATTTTTCTTGCTGCAGATCTTACTTGTTGAAAATCCTTTTGCACGTTTCTGGTTGATGCCGGATGGCAGTAGCAGGATAGGGGTATTTAAACCGGAAGCTGCTGAATTATTCAAACCTATAGATGGGCTTGGATTGGATCCCCGATTGCACCACCCGGCAATGTTACTGCGATTGCCCCTGCTTTATGTGGGATTCACGGGTTTGGTGGCCCCGTTTGCATTTGCAATTGGGGGTCTGGCAGCGAAGCGGCGTGACGACCTATGGTTGATACTCTCGCGGCGCTGGACACTGGCAGCCTGGTTCTGTTTAACGATAGGCATAGCTTTGGGTATGCGATGGTACTATGATGTGCTTGGTTGGGGGGGCTATTGGGGATGGGCTACTATAGAGATAGCAACTTTGATGCCCTGGTTGACAGCCACTGCGTTCATTCATTCCAATGTTATAGTCAAGCGGCGCGGCATATTTAAACGTTGGAGCATATTCCTCGCAATTATAACTTTTGAGCTTGTGATCTTTGGAACCTTTCTGACGCGCTCAGATGCGATATCGTCCTTACATCAATTATCAAAGAATTTTGCTGGAGCAGCATATCTGATTTTTATGTTTTTGTCCTTTTTAGGCTCATTGGTTTTATTGGTATCGCACTGGAAGCGTTTGAAGATGGAAGGCCGGGTGGGTAGGATGATTTCACGCGAAGTTCTATTCCTGATGAACGGTATTGTTTTTGTTTGCATTACGTTGATATGCTTTTGGGGTGTTGTATCTCCGTTGGTCACGGAACTATTCAACGGCCCCCCGGTATTTTTAGGTACGGGTTATTTTGAACGGGCACTCGGGCCATTTTTCATAGTTTTGTTCATAATAATGGGCGTGGCACCCCTGGTGGGATGGCAGCGCACAAGTATGCGGATACTTGGGAAGCTGATCTTGTGGCCTTTTTTGGTATCATTGTTGATTATCCTGGCAGCATTTTTGTCAGGTGTGCGCAGTTACGGAGCACTATTTGGTATATGGTTGAGCGCTTTAGTGGGGTTGATCACATTATATGAAATCATGCGCGGAGCGTGGCTTCGTTGTAAAAACAAAGGTAAAAGTCTGGCGACAGCGTTTTGGCAACTCGTGACACGCAATCACCGCCGCTATGGCGGCTATATTATTCATATAGGTATCATATTGATGGCTATTGCTTTTATTGGTGTCGAGCTAATGCAGTCAAAAACACAAGCTACACTGAGGATTGGGGAAAGTGTTTCTTGCGGTGATTTTATATTGACCTATGAAGGCATGACGAGTGTGGATACGGAAGATGATCGCAATATGAGCACGGCAACGCTCAGTGTGATGAAAGGATCCCGCGCTGTCGGCGCGATCTACCCGCAGCGTCAGCTTGATTACCGCAGTATGCAGACGTTTGAATTACCCGGGATCCGCAGATCGCTTGAAGAGGATATCTATGCTGTTGTGGTGGAGGGGATGCCCTTTACGGCTGAGGAAGCGACCTTTAAAATCTATCAAAACCCTTTAGTCAATTGGTTATGGATTGGAATCTTTGTCTTTGTGGTGGGAATGCTGCTGGCAATTTGGCCGTATAAGATGATCAATGTGGAGAATGCCGTTAGTTAAGCGGCGCGAATTATTACAAAGATCGCGATTATTGACAACAAACATTCTTATTTCATTCAGCGTTTTTCCGCTTCTCCAATCACTTTCTTTAGCCTTTTTATCTGCGAACTTTTCATATCTGTCATTCTGCTATTGATTGCATCTATGAACGCTGTCTTGTTCTCAGCGTTGACCGCCGCCAAAATCTTTTCCCCGTGCTGAGGAACATCTTTTGGTCGACATGCAGCAAGGTGTTCCAAAAGATATGGGAAAAGTTCATCCAGATACTCACGACTCTTCGATGCAACGATAGATAAGGCTTTTATCCCGCTGTCTACAGTGATCACCGACCCCTTTTCTATCGTCTGCTTTATCTCTTTGCGGCGCTCGAAAAGTTTGGGGGCTTTTATCTTTGCTATCGTAGATATCGCTATCATGCTTCCCCAAACCAAACGATTATTCCTGCTTTTCAAAAGTTTCAGGAATTCTTCTGCGTATTCTGCGATAAGTTCGGGCGCGATGTATCCAATTTCGTACAGAACCTTTATGCAGTCACCTTGGATTTTTTGGTCCTTGTTCTTTAAGTTTTCGATCAGCTCGCGGATTTCGCCTGCGTTCTTCGTCTTCGCTAACTCTTTGGCAAGCTCTTGATTGGGGACACTGTCGCGGTGTCCAAGCGAGGATGCCGTTCTGTTTATCATTGACATGGGATTACTCCTTGTACTTTAACAAACTGAAGGTTCATATAGACGCGATGATTGTATCACCATCAACCTATATCTCTGTGTGAAGGTTACCACTCAGGCACGGCAGCCGGATCGACAGGGCAGCCCAGTTGCTCGAATTCCGTTGGGGTGAGGTAATGGATGATGGGCTGGTATGGTCCCATCACGCCGGGAGTGTTTGTGCCGACCAGCGATTTATCGTAGGCATCCTGCGCCCAATCGCCGATTTCCCAAGGGATATTCTCATCCGTGGGGGCGTATCCTTCCATGTAGTGATCGGGATAGATATTCATCCACCGCAGGATGAAACCCTGGGATGAATCGGGGCCGAAATTCTGCCAGGTGACGCCGCATTCAGGTCGGGCGTTCGAGGGTCTGTCCTCGGGCCGCGAGTAGACGATGATGTAATCATGATTCTCGTCCACCGTGATCTCATCGTCCATCAAGCAGCCGTAGCCAAGTTTATGATACGCGGCTCCGCCGGGGTCGGGGTTTTCGGGGCCGTCGCCAGTGTGACAGATAGACCAGTAGCGGGCCTGGGCACTTTCCATCGTCGACTCGCCATCCCGTGTTTTGGGTGTGGTCGGAAGCCTACCGGTCATGGCGTATAGCATATTCTCGCCCAGCCAGTGGGGACGGCTGAGATAATTGTTATACGGCATATCCGTAGCGCTGAGGGTGAAGTTCCCGGGCGGGGGAGCATCAAAGCCCTGGTTGAAGAAACAGCGGTATGTAGAGCGGATATTTGCTTTGACGAAATCCTCCAGGTTGGGGTGTAGATAAGTTGAAATAATTCCCTTGCCCTCTGCAAACATAAGCCAATGCCCGAACATCTTGTACCAACCTGTTGAAGAGTCTAGGAATTCTGGAGGATCATGCGGCGAAGTTTCCACTCCGGAGGCAGTTGTCAGTTGCCTCTCGATTGCCAGAGAAGCGTCGGGCTGGATCCAAAAGGTCTCACCACTTTTCAATTGCAGGATCACCTTCGGAAGTGGCACGCCGGCCAGGGGGTCCACTTGTCCATCCGGCCCTAGATCGGGCGCGTAGTAGCGCAGCCAAAGCAGTGATGGGACTATGGTGCCGTCACCCCGGGAGCCTGTATAACTGAAGGGTCCGCCAACGCGGGTGTTCCCCGGTGCCCTGAAGTGTTCATCCTGCATGACCGGATTCAAATCCACCGGGTTGCCGTAAGCTAGATCGAAGGTCAAGTGGTAGTGGCGGTCTTGAGCATTTCTGTCTGCGCCCACAAGAAAGGGATTCACGTGCCCTGCGTCTGGCTCAATATCGACATCGACGATGGGGATCTCCATCACACCAGTATTGCTCGACACCGGAAACTGAGGCGTGAACGGCTCGGTGATTTGGTAATCCATAAAGCGTGCGTGAGGAAAATCGCCCTCGACCAGGAGTTGAGAACCGAATGGAGCGATAAAGATTATTTTCAAGTATGTGACGTGCGTGGCGGCGTTGAACTGATATAGGGCACTGAAGTTGTCTAAGGCCGGCTCTGGGCGGGCGGGAATGTAATACCATTGATCTTCAGGGTTTACTTCTTCTGGCCGCAGTAGCTTCCAACTATGTGTCTTCTTATTATCTATCGAGGGGGGCAGCAATCCCCCAGGGATGAGTGGGTCGGCGCCGCGGTAGTACCAGTCAAGGATATATGCTTCGAGTTTATTTGATAGCTGAATTGCTTCTTCGGTCTTCTCCGTGAAGTAGTTCATAGTCTCTTGAGCAGTCATGGTGCAGTATTTCTCTTTTTGCTCAGCCGCGCTGATATCCGGGAGCACGATCGGTATCCAGTAATCACCTGGCTGTTCGGTAAAACCGTGTTCACCATATAGCTCCTCGTCCCCTGCGATGATTTCTTCGTATTCAAGGTTTTCATCCGCTTCGGGTACTGTGGGTGCCTCCCCTTGTGTTGGTTCTGTTTCAGGTTCAATGCTTGCCCTCAGCGCACAGGCGTTGATCAGGATTGTTAAGAATAGCATGGCGGTTACGACATATAATTTGTTTTTCATATCGAAAACTCCTTTGAGAATAGATTCAGTAATGTACTACCGCTGAATACAAAAAAGAAAAAGTTCGTAAAATCCGTGTGAATTTGTGCCCGAAAAAGCTGCTTTTTTTCCATTATGAGTATACTCATGGCTTAGGGTGTGCAGCGAAAAACTCCCAGATAAGTTGTGATGCCGAGATGGTTTGGGTGGGTCCATTAGCGTCTTCATGGACCTGTTGGCTGCCGGGCCAGGCATGTCCGCCGCTAGAGATAGTATAGAGTTCCACTGCTGTGTTTTGATCGCCAAGAGCATAGGTGGTGTGGGTTATGTCTTCGAAGGCTTCTTGGACGGGCGTTTCGTCACAGCCATTGTGTGCCACCCAGAAACTGACCGATTCCTGTACTGAGGTAAAATCTACATCAACCAGCGATACGGAGCCAAAGCCTCCCTCGTAGGGTACGACCTGGTCGCCTGTGCCGTGGAAGTGGATTACCGAGACCGGCTCGGATGGCTGACAAATGTCAAAGTTTTGTGTCCCGGCAACGGAGCCTATGGCAGCAATCTGGTCGGCAAGTTCGCAGGCCAGCCGGTATGACATCATCCCACCGTTGGACATGCCGGTCGCATAGATTCGCTTGGGATCAACGTTGGCGATTGTACGCAGATCGTCGAGCAGGGCGCGCACAAAGGTAATATCGTCCACGTTCTCTCTCTGTGCATAACCGCAGCAGTTGCCGCCGTTCCAGCTCAGGAAATAGTTTTCGAGTTCCCCGCTGCCGTTTGGATAGACTACCAAAAAGCCGAATTCGTCAGATTGGGTATTGAAGCCTGTCATTTTGATGGCATTCTCGGCTTTTCCCCCGCCGCCATGAAAGTTCAGCACAACGGGCACGGATTGGGCAGGATCGTATCCTGCTGGAACGTGCAATACGTAGCTACGCTCGAGTTCATCAACGTTCAACGTGCGCGTCGAATCGCTGGGCAGAAGATATGGGATGTTTGATGGTATTGATGTGACGCTGCGCCTACAGGCCAGAGTGATTCCTGACAGAACGACAATGATAGAAATGACCTCGAATTTTATTGGATGTAAATTTTTATTTGATTTCAGCATGACTCAACTTTACCTCATGTGTGTAAACTGCATGTAAAATTAATGACGATGTTTTGTAAATTCCACTCGTCTGAGCGTGCCTAAAACATGATTATTTTGATGTCTGCACAACGTAATCCATTTCATTGAGATCGCCAGGAAATGCAGTGATTTTAATGAGCCTATTCATCCTATTCATTTGTCGAGTTCGATCAACACTATCCGGCGGCATTTTGATCTGGCACCTTCCATTACCCCTAGGGTGGCGACGATCTTGGTCCCGTCGGCATTCCAGGAGTTGTCCGCTGCGATGATGCGTTCCCGAGGGTTGTACTCGGGGTAACCTGGCTCATTGAAATAAGTCAGCCTTTGTTTGTTCGAGCCGTCGATATCCATGATCCAAAGGTCAGTTTTCAACGTTTGCCCCCATTCGCCGGATGGAGGCCACTCATAGCCCTGACTGCTGATCCATACGACATTTTCACCGTTTGGAGATATTTGGCCGTGTTCGTCCCAGGTATGGACGGAGTCTGTAAGTTGAGTCAATTCCTGAGTTTCCAAATCTATCAACCACTCATCCATATCGAATTCTTCATCTCTACCGATATTCGCGGAGAAGATTGTCGTCTTATCATCAGGAGAAAATCCATGACTTTCGTAAAATGTATTTCTCTCCCCCCGTGGGCGGTAGCTCGTTTCGTTTTCTAAGCGCGGGCCTGAATCATCGATCACAAAATCGGCGATCTTCAGCATCCATTGGCCCCCCGTGATTATCTTTTCCCTTGCAGTCCACAAAAGTTTCGAGCCATCGTGGGAGAAATGAGAATGTAGTATGGCTTCCCCGCTCTTTATATTGGTGAGTTGATAGAACTCTGTGCCATCTTTGTTCATAACCCACAGATTGTTATTGAACCCTGCCCCGCCTTGTGTCAGATATGCCTCTGAATATTGCAGAGACGCAGGCACATCAAGGCTTGGATCCTGAGCCTGGAACACGATGTATTCACCGGATGGATGCCAGGCTGGTTGTCCGTTATTTTCCTGAGGAAGTTCCGGTTTGTGGCAAGTCAGGCAGACCTGGTTTGTGCCATCGGGGTTCATGGTGTATACATCATAGTACCCATCTTCTCCCATTTTACTGAAAGCAATCAAATTATGCTTATGTGACCAATCCACTCTGCCGCCGACCATATCGACCAGAACAGTGATACTTTTTACTAATCGCTCTGATAGCGGAGTTTCTGTAGGAATCTCTCCTCCTAGCCCTTCCGTTTCACGCACACAATCCTCTGGGCAATTTCCTCTTTTTTCTTCCAATCCCTGGCAGATTCCATCGCCGCATTTATTTTGGAAAGTCGGAGGCCAAGCGGT
>JAUXFJ010000055.1 GCA_030620065.1 Anaerolineaceae bacterium | reverse complement strand
TTGAATAGTTATCATATACATGAACTTCGGAGAGACTGGCAGGGTCAAATTGAAATGACCAATGCCTTTCACGCGGCAGCCCTAAAAGTAAGCGAATGATTTCTCGCAACCACCCCCCATGAGAAACAATTAAAATAGTCTGAGGTGCTGTAATCATTTTAAGGTCGTCTAAAAAAGAACCTACGCGTTCAGTCAAAGAGGAAAAAGATTCTCCTTCATCGGGCGGCTGGTCATAGTTGTCCAACCAGGCGGATAACATGTCTGGATATTGTATTTTTGCTTCTGAAAAGGTCAGCCCTTCAAATACCCCGAATTTGAACTCTCTCAGTCTAGGATCAGGGATCAACGTTGTTTTCCGGTTAGCTTTGATCAGTGCTGCAGTTTCAAGCGCCCGCTTGAGGTTGCTGGAATAAATCTGGTCAAAGTGCTCTTCCCTTAATGTGTGCGCCAAAGCAATCGCCTGCTGTGTTCCAATCTTGATTAATGGAATGTCGGTATTTCCCAAATAGCGCTTTTCCTCATTCCATTGGGTCAACCCATGCCGCACTAACAATAAACGTATCATGAATTCATGTCTTTAATTGCAGAAATCAATTGTTGATTATCTTCGCTTTTCCGGGTAGAAATTCGCACATAAGCCGGCAGGCCAAACGAGGTACAATCCCGCACCTGGATCAAGTGGTCACGCAAAAGACGTGTGCGGAAATTTCCAGCCTCTCCCACTTCCATAATGAAGTAATGGGTTTCAGAGGGGGGAATAGAAAACCCAAGTTCTTCTAAAGCAGATACAAATTTTTCCTTTTCTATTCTGATCTTAAGGTTTGACTCCGATACGAAATGTTTTTGATTAAGAACCGCCAGCCCCGCTGATTGAGCCAAAGTATTCACATTCCAGGCTGGTCGTATTTGTGAAATTTTTTCGATATGCTCTTCTGGTCCAACCGCAAAACCTAATCTTACCCCCGCCAATGAAAAGTCTTTGGTCATCGAACATAAAACGATTATGTTGGGTAAGCCTAGTTTAATCGCTGATTGAAATTCTGGCGCAAAAGGCAAGTACGCCTCATCCACAATAAAACCAGTATCAGGATACATTTGTGCCCAAGACTGGATGGTCTCAAGCGGAATAATGGTGCCTGTAGGATTGCTGGGATTGCAAATGAAACACAACCCGGGTTGATTAGCATTCAGAGCTTGATCGACTTCTCTATAATCAAGATTGAATTGTTCTTCTGGACAGGCATTCACAAATCTCACCTGTCCTCCCATCAAACTTACACAGCGTTGGTATTCACCAAAAGTGGGTCCTAAAACCACAATTCTATCTCCAGGCTGAACAAAGGCAAACGCAATCAGCCAGATAAGTTCAGAAGCGCCATTACCAACAACTATTTGATTAAGACCAACTCCTATTTGATGCGACAATGCTCTGCACAAGGCAATCGCATCTCTATCTGGATATGATGACAACTCAACATTCGGAAGCATTTCTTTTACAATTGATGGCGGGCCAAAAGGGTTGATATTAGAACTAAAATCTATTACCTGATCGGGGGAAACCCCAATTGATTCAAGCTCTTTATAATTTAAAGCGCCATGATGAGCAGCTGTAGTTTTTTGCAGTAGTGGGGAAGAAGCAAATGCACGTTTTTTCATTTTATATGAATCCAAAACCAATTCTACAAACCATGACAAGCGAAATACCAATCCCCACCGCCCATTGCATCAGGCGCACCATTCTTATTAGATCATCTGGTTGAGGCTGCCGCCCATCTTCACCCAAGACATAGTGATCAACTTTGTCCAATTTGACACCTAAACCTCCGGCAGCCATACTCATTGGGTGCCCTGCATTGGGGCTAGCTGTTTTATAGCGATCTTTGCGCCAAGTGGAAACTGCATTTATTGGATCACAGCCAGAAAAAGGCGCTGCGAAAAAGAAAAGCAGTGCAGTCAACCTCGCGGGTATTATGTTCAATAAGTCATCTATACGGGCAGATGCTTTTCCTAACCATTCACGCTTTTCATCCCGGTACCCAAGCAAAGCATCCGAAGTATTTACAAAGCGATAGATCAACGCGCCTGGAATACCAAAAAGAAGGTAATAGAAGACCGGAGCCACAATAGAGTCCGCTGTGTTTTCTGCCACTGATTCGATAGCCGCGGCTGTTACTTGTGAGGCATTCAACGAAGTTGTATCCCGGCTAACCAGGTGCCAACTGACCAGGCAGCGGGCTTCTTCAAGATCATTCGCTTGAAATGACTTTACAACCTGGTTGCTCACATTGACCAATCCTCTTAGAGTAAATGTAGATTTGACCAATATTCCCCCAAGAAGTAAATATACAGGTAAAGATAATTTCTGGACCAGAATTTCAAGTCCCCAGCCTGTCACCCCCACAATCAATCCGCCAAACAAAATAATAATGCTGCCATAAACAAATTGAATACCTGCCATTTTTTGGGGTGCATGATTTGCAAAGAACGTGGTCAGGGAACCCATCCAGGCAGTAGGGTGAAATGCATTAGGCGGATCGCCAAATACCAGGTCTATAAACAGTGCAACTCCCAGGATAAACATACGGTGGTCCATCAAGTTATTTCACCTTTACAGGGATTCCAGCCACCAGAAAATATACCTCACCAGCCCGTTTCGCAACAAATTGGTTAGCTCGTCCTAAAACATCCCGGTAGATCCGCCCTAATTCATAAGGGGGAACCAAACCTAACCCGACTTCATTGGATACAATAATTGCCGTGGTTTCAAGATTTTCGATAGTTCTCGCTAGCCTTTCCATTTCTGACAGTACGCTCGCTTGAACCAATTCCATATCGACCAGGGCATCATCACCCTCCTTGCCTGTTAGTAAAATATTCGAGACCAGCAGAGTTAAGCAATCAATTAATATCACAGCTTGCCCATCCCATGTCTTTTGAATACCCTCGCTAATAGATATGGGGGATTCCAAAGTTTGCCATGTCGAAGGTCGTTCAATTTGGTGTCGTTCTATCCGGGCGCGCATTTCTTCGTCTTTGGCTTCTGCTGTAGCCACATACAAAACAGAGCTACCCCCTAATTCCTCGGCGAGCATTTCAGCATGGGTGCTCTTTCCACTCCGTGCCCCGCCCAGAATAAAGATCATCTTGCCCATAAAAACTCCTACACTATTTTGGCACTGAAAATAACCAAGACCAAGACTTCTATCACCACACAAGTTGCGCCATAAATATCCCCTGTCAGCCCTGGGATAAGCTTTAATACATACCTCAGCCAGAGGAAACTAGTGATGACTGCCAGGCCAAAAACAATAAGGCCAATCCACTGCCCTACAAACCAAGCGATCACCAATGTTATCAGACTGGCAAGGGACAACTGAGGCCAACGGCTGTTGTCTTTGATGGCCCGGCCCATACCATCTGACCGCGCGTAGGGGAACGCAATCACAGCAAATGACAGCGCCCAACGTCCAAAAACAGGTGCGAGCAGCAAGCTGCATAGCATAGAGTTAGTGGATTCAATTGCTGAAAACATGCTGATCAGCAACACCCCTCCCCCAACCAGGGCAAATGCACCCACGCGGGAATCTCGCATAATAACCAATCTTTTCTCAGGCGTAAAACCCCCAAATAAACCATCACAAGTATCTAAAAATCCATCTAGGTGAATCGCCCGCGTTAGGACCACCCACAAAATCAATACAAAAGCCGCACTAACTTGTGACGAGAAGAAGCGGCTAATTCCATTCATAATTCCAAACATCACACTACCAATTGCCAAGCCGACCAATGGATAGTAACCAACCGAACGTCCAAGTTCTGTTTCCGTGAATGGCCTGCGTATCACCGCGGGGAATATGGATAGAAATTGGAATGCAGCTAGCAAATCGCTCATAATAATTCCAGATAAGTTAATTATTCTTCTTTTTCAGAAACACCAGCCTCAGCAAATGTCGTCATCTCTGACAACACCTTACAAGCGGCTTCTGCGATTGAAATTCCGAGTGCCGCGCCAGTTCCTTCACCCAGACGCAAATGTAGATCTACCAGCGGATCAAGCTCCAACCAATCCAGCATTAATTGATGCCCATATTCTTGTGAGCGGTGAGCTGAGATCAGATACTGTCTTACTTCAGGAGCAATACTCACTGCAATCATCGCCGCAGCAGTTGAGACGAAACCGTCTAACATCACAGCTTTATTATGAGCAGCCGCACCTAATATTACACCGGTTAATCCGCCGATTTCAAATCCGCCTACTTTTGCTAAAATATCCAGACCGTCTTTGGGATCAGGTTTATTGACCCTTATCGCAGTTTCAATAGCGCTGATCTTACGCACAAACCCTTCGTCATCAACGCCAGTACCGCGCCCCGCGATCTTTGCGGGGGATTCGCCAGTTAGAACAGCAGCAATAGCAGCAGAAGGGGTTGTGTTGCCAATCCCCATATCACCTGTACCAACAATATCCAGGCCTTTTTCAATTTCGGCATTGACAACTTCAATACCTACCATAACTGCGGCCTCAGCTTGCTCGAGGGTCATCGCTGGACCTTCAAGCATGTTTTGAGTTCCCTTAGCGATTTTATTGCTCACAAGGCCAGGATGCGGTTCAAACTCGAAGGCAATACCCATGTCCACAACTAAAATTCGGGCCTTAATATGTCCTGCGAGGGCATTGATCGCCGCTCCTCCATGAATGAAATTCAACACCATTTGAGAAGTTACTTCTTGGGGATATGCACTCACGCCAGCAGTCACAATACCGTGATCGCCAGCCATAATGATGACAACTTTATCGTTTATCTTTGGCATCGGGTCTCTTAAGATTCCAGCTAACTGAATAGAAACCTTCTCTAATCGTCCCAGGCTGCCAGCAGGTTTTGTCAGGTTATTTTGACGATCTTTAGCAGCCCCCATTGCCTCTTGATCAAGTGTTCTTATTTTTTCTATTGTTTGGTTAAGCATTATTTTTCTCTTTTAGTTTTGTTTAGTGTTAAATAGCATCAATAATTATCGTTTTGAAAATCTCCAAAAGCCTGCATTATTATGTGAGTAGTGCATTATTTACCTGCGAAAAAGTCTTATCTTCTAAATTCAAAAATATTCCCACTACAGTACCGCTATGAGCTGCGCAAACGCCATAAGCATTATATTGATCTGCGGTTGAAACAATTACTTCAAACTCTTGTTTGCCAAAACTTACACTTATTTACAAAACGAGTTGCTATATCTGGGTTCGAAGCGAAATGAATATGGATATAAGAGGCCAGCAGGTTTCCTTTTGCAAAACCGTCCAGTCGTTCTATACCACCAGCGCGTGATTTTACAGCATAGGCATAGGAATCATTTTTTTCTCTTATCCACTCAGAATAATGGAATTCATGTCCACGAACAATCTCATCCTTAGTTAATAGAAGTGTATTTTCTACGGTAATAACTTCTCGATATCCCATCTTTAATTGATCTGTCATTTGAGCATGCCCAGGAAGTACACCAACCATCGGGAATTTATTTTCTTGTGAATCAAGAAAAAACTTTGTCATGGTCATTAACCCACCGCATTCTGCATAGGCCGGTAGACCTGATAACACAGCTTCGTAGATAGCTGTTCGAATACTGGTGTTTTCGGCAATTTCGGCGGCATACAGTTCTGGATATCCTCCACCAAGATACAGGCCGGCAATATTTTCAGGTAATTTTTTGTCTCTCAAAGGACTAAAGAAAACAATTTCTGCTCCAGCTGCTTCCAAAAGATCAAAATTATCCTGGTAATAAAAACAAAACGCCTCATCTCGTGCCACGGCGATGCGTATTTTTTCTCCAACTATTGAAGACCTTGTTGACCCAGAAATATCTAGCTCAGGGGCATTTTTGGCTATGGAAACAAAAAGGTCCATATCGAGGTTGTCTCGCACCACTCTTTTTGCATCTTTAATAAGTTTTTGAGTGGCCTCTTCTCTCTCTCCTGCTGTAAAAAGACCTAAATGTCTTTCAGGTACTTTGAGCGCTTGATCTCTTGGTATGCAACCTATAACAGGCAGACCAACTCTTTCCATTGCCTGAATTACAAATTGAGCATGTTTTAAGCTGCCTACCCGGTTGGCAATAATTCCAGCCAGGTATAAATCAGGGTCGAAATTTTTAAAACCCAGGGCAACAGCTCCTACACTGCCAGCCATTGCCCTGACATCAATCACTAATACTACAGGCGAATTTAATAATTTAGCAACCTCGGCTGAACTCCCACTCTCAGATTTGCCTTCAAGTCCATCGTACAAACCCATCACCCCTTCAATAATAGAAATATCAGCTTCTTGCTGTCCCCGATAAAAGATTCCCATTATTTCATTGGTCGGCAGCATCCAGGAATCAATATTTCGAGAAATTCGACCAGTTGCAGCGGTATGGTAATTTGGGTCAATATAATCTGGCCCCACCTTAAACCCTTGAACGACCTTGCTGTCAGATAAAGCAGCCATTATTCCGACCGCAATAGTTGTTTTTCCACTACCGCTTGAAGGAGCCGCAATCATTAACCGAGGAACTTTTACGTTAATAATCCACACCCTTTTGCGAGCGGATGCCTTGTTCACCGAAAGGATGTTTGATCTCTTTCATCTCTGTTACTAGATCAGCAAATGAAATTAACTCATCAGGAGCATCTCGTCCTGTAATAACCAGGTGAAGCATTTCTGGTTTATTTTTCTTTAACCAGGCAACAACTTCATTGACATCTAACCATCCGTACTGCAGCGGATAAGTGAATTCATCCAGGATCAGGATATTGTCATTGCCTTTTTTAATTCGGTTTTTTGTGATTTCCCAGGCTTGTAACCCGCGGGCAATTGTTTCATCCATGTCCTTGCTCGTCCAGGTCCAGCCATCTCCTGTCTTAATGACCTCAATGCCCATCTTTTCCGCGGCCAGGATTTCTCCGGGACGGGCTGTGTTGTGTTTGATAAACTGGATCATTGCTACTTTTAAATTTCGCCCCCAAGCCCGCATCGCGATTCCCAGGGCTGCTGATGTTTTCCCCTTACCGTTTCCCGTATAAACGATCACCAACCCTTTTTTGACTCTCTTTCCCTTTGCCTGTTTTTTTGTTTTCTGTTCCTCCATTTTTTCCACTCCTTACACTAAATGCCCAATAACCCCAAGGGTCCTGGTAAAGTTTTGCCTCTATCCCAAAAACGGTTTGTAAATTTTCTTCTGAAAGAACTTTTTCCGGTTTACCGACTCCTTTTTGCTGACCGTCATAGAGAAGGATCAATTGATCGCAATAACGAACTGCCAAGTTCAAATCATGAATAGCCAGAATAACGGTTAACTCCTTTTTAATCGCTAACCTTTTGATTAGATCAAGCAATTGTATCTGGTGATGAATGTCTAAATTGGTTGTTGGTTCGTCTAAGAGGAGGATTTCAGGCTCTTGTGCTAAAGCTCTAGCTATCAGTACTCTTTGAAACTCGCCACCAGAAAGTTGATCAACCGGACGGTCTTTTAGATCATTTAATTCAGTTAAATCAATAGCCCAATCAACCATCATGTGATCCTGTTTTGTATAAGGCAAAAACCAACCACGATGAGGTGCTCGTCCTAGTTGAATAGCTTCTTCAACAGACAATGACCAGACTAAAGATTCGCGTTGGGGAACCCAAGCAATCTTACGTGCACGTTTGCGTGAATCTAATTTAGCAAGTGATTCTCCTTGGACCAATACCACACCCGCTCGCGGCTGCAGCAAACCTGCTAATGATCGCAATATAGTCGTTTTGCCTGAACCGTTTGGACCGACTAACCCCACAATTGTTTTGGAGGGGATTGCCAGATTGAATTCTTTTACAATGGTTTGCCTGTTATATCCCAAATTTAATTGAGATGCTTGAATAACATTCATTGTCATTTCTTCCCCTTTCTTAATAGGTATAAGAAAAATGGTCCGCCCAATAATGCGGTAAAGATACCCACTGGTAATTCAAGTGGGGACATCACGGTGCGGGCTAAGTTATCCCCGATTAAGAGTAGAATCGCTCCTATTAACATGGATATTGGGATTAATGTCGAGTGTTTTGAGCCGACTAATCGACGAGAGATATGGGGGGCAATCAATCCAATAAAACCAACGATCCCACTCACAGAAACGGCCGCTGCAGTTGCCAGACTAGAACCAACAATAATGAGAAAACGCGATCTTGAGAGGTTTAATCCCAAGGCTTCAGCGCTTTCTTCACCAGAAGCCAATGCATCCAAGGAACGAGACATCAACAAAATTATGATAATTCCAATAAAAGCGATTGGGGTAGCTTGCCGCAAATGTGACCAACTCCGTCCTGAAAAACCACCCATTAACCAGGTGAAAACTGAGTGTAATACTTCATCACTGAAAATCAGCAATAATGAAACAATTGCAGATAACATTGTGCTGAGCGCTGCACCCGCAAGCAGTAAAGCAGTGATAGATCCATAATTGCTGGTTTCAGCAATCAGGTAAACTAAAAGTACTGCTGCAACTGCCCCGATAAAACCAGCCGCTCCCATTGAGATCATTGGGCCAGTATCACCCAAGACTACTGCAAGAGTAGCTCCT
>JAUXFJ010000105.1 GCA_030620065.1 Anaerolineaceae bacterium | reverse complement strand
GTGCCTTATCAGGCACCAGCTTTATTATTAATTGAGGCATAGAGTTCTCTTTCCAGAAATTAATATCAATTTATCTTATTGATCCTGGTCTCTTTTTATTATGGATAAGCCTTATTATTATCCATGTATAGCGGATCCAAATAAACTAGCAATGATGAACACGATCATCCCTGGCCAGTCTTTGGCTTTCCATGAAAAACCAATGAAATAACTGCCAGTTACGAGCCCAATCAGCAAGCCAGCCACACCCAATACGATCACATCTGCCAAAATATAATAGCCTGTGGGTATATCATCCTCAGCGCTTTTCTGTGTTACCGGTACAGGTTGTTGACCGTCCAGCGGCATTGGTTGATCAATCACTTCAGACCCTGTAGCCTCAGAGGGGGCACCAGGTGATGGTAGCTCGGTTGCCTTACCCTTGCCCGACATCGCTCTGGCAAAAGGTATCGTGATCGCTTTCAGACCCCACAAAACAAGCGTTCCAATAATCCAACCAATATATTCCATCTTTCTTACTCCTTTTGCATATCATAAGGTGAGAATAATTCTCTTGAAGGACAATTTCTTTAATTCAAGCATAGCCTCCTCTTAAAAACACACATGAGTGCTTAAATCCAATGAGTTAAAATCACCAAAGCAGCCTATACAATCCTCAGCATTTTTTCAACCCGATAAATATTTACCAATAATCCCCTCGAAAACGGTCGGCCGTTCTTCATATATACTATACAATAATCCAATATGAATTTCAAGCAATTTAGTGATAATAAAAAAGGTGGGGCATCTGAGAGATGCCCCACCTTAACTAATACTTCATCCTAATAAATTACTAAACCCATTCACACCTTCTGCACTAACAGCTCAGCGATTTTCACCACAACCTCAACCCCCTTTTCCAAAGCAAACACGGGAATAAATTCGAATTTCCCGTGCCCGTAATGCCCGCCAGTGAAAATATTGGGTGTCGGCAGTCCCATATATGAAAGCCGGCTGCCGTCCGTCCCGCCGCGCACCGGCTCGAAGATCGGCTTCAATCCAATTGCCTCAATAGCTTCCTGCGCCACAACCATGATCTCTGGGTACGGCTCGACCTTCTCCTTCATGTTGTAATATTGATCTGTCAGCGTCAGGTCGATCGTGCCTGCGCCATATTTCTCATTCATGAACGCAACCGCTTTGAGCATCAGCGCTTTCTTTGCAGCGAACTTCTCCCGATCATGGTCACGTATGATGTAAACCATACTAGCCTCTTCGACCGTCCCATTGAACAGAAAGATGTGGTTAAAACCTTCATACTTTTCAGTAAATTCAGGCCTTTCGAAGACCGGCAGCAACTCGTTGAACTCCATGCCGACTAAAATGGCATTGAGCATCTTGTTCTTGGACTTACCAGGGTGCACATTAAGCCCGTGGATGGTCAGCGCTGCTTCAGCCGCATTGAAATTCTCAAATTGAAGTCCACCTGCCTCTCCGCCGTCCAGAGTATACGCAAAGTCAGCACCGAACTTCTCTACATCAAAGTTATCCACACCGCGCCCTACTTCCTCATCAGGCGTGAAACCAACCTTAATTATGCCGTGCTTGATCTCTGGATGGGCGATCAAATATTCCATCGCAGTCATGATCTCCGCTATACCCGCCTTGTCGTCTGCGCCAAGCAGGGTCGTCCCATCAGTTGTAATCAAAGTTTCCCCAACATACTTATTGAGATCGGGGAACTGCTTCGGCGATAAGATAATGTTTTTATCTTTATTAAGCAAAATATCTCCACCGTCATAATTCTCAACAAACTGTGGCTTGACATCCTTTCCAGACATGTCTGGACTGGTATCCATATGCGCTAAAAAGCCAACAACCGGCACTTTCTTATCAGTATTGGAGGGCAAAGTGCCAATCACATAACCGAATTCATCAAGCGTGACATTGATTAGACCAATCTCGAGCAGTTCATCTCGCAGCAACCTGGCGAGATTAAGCTGCTTTGCAGTGCTGGGGCAGCTCTGCGAATCACGTGAGGATTCGGTATCGATCTTGACATATTTTATAAAACGGTCAACAACTGAAGACATGGGAACTCCTTATGAATATTTTTGCTAATAAACTCGCTACCATGGCACTCTTGTTATAATCAGTTATCACTTACGATACTGCCTATCAGACTTGAGCACATACTGCCTTTGCCATCTTAAGTATTCATAAATCTTTGACAATATCATTTTATCATGCCCTGCCCAAGCGTTGATTAGCGAACCCGGTCATAGGAGCCTGACCCAACTAATATTGTATAATCATCGTGTAGACTTTTAGCATAGTAAAAAAATCACTCAAAATATATCGATCCCTGTTAATAATGCAAGGAGAATAAAATGAGAAAAAGAACCCTCAGTCTAACATCCTTATTTATCACGATACTCATCATGCTGACCTTGACAGCCTGCATTAAATCGCAGCCTACTCCACCCGTTGAAACGCTTTACCCTGTTGAACCACAAAGTGAAACCGAATTAACCACAGACAAAATCAGCGAAGCTGAACAGGTATATCCGGCGCCGGAAACACAATCACCCGTTCAGGAAGAATCCCTTCCAGCACAGGAAGCTCTTGAGCCACTAGCACCTGAAGCTCAAGACATGACCTTCCAGGCTGCTGATGGACAAATCCTTTCAGGGACCTTCTACCCAGCCGCGCAGCCGCCTGCACCCATGATCGTTCTTATGCACTGGGCACCGGGTAATCAATACAATTATCTAGCAATTGCCCCCTGGCTGCAAAACCGCAGATTAACCCCTGCACCTGATCCAAACGGAGTTACATGGCTGGACTCCACCTGGTTCCCAACTATACCAGAAAGTACTTCCTATAATGTTTTCACGTTCACTTTTCGCGGTTGTGAAAACGGCTGTCAATCCTTTGACCAAGCCACTCGCCAAAACTGGCTTTTGGATGCTGAAGCCGCCCTTGAATTCGCTAGTCAGCAATACGGCGTAGACCCCCAACAAATCATCTCCATCGGTGCCAGTATCGGTGCTGATGGCGCTGCAGCAGCGTGTTTCACTTATAATACACAGTACACTTCAGGCTGCCTCGGCGCATTTTCGCTCTCGCCGGCTGGTTACCTGACTATCCCCTACCCTGAGGAAGTAGATAATCTTGGTTCGAGTGACCCCGCTACCCCTGCCTGGTGTCTATATGCAGAGAGCGATACAGAAGCAGCATCTGCTTGCACAAATGCATCCGGTGATCATTACCAAAGCTTTGCTTATACCAGCGGCTTCCATGGTATGCAGTTGATCCAGCAGGATTTAGACCCCAATCCGCTTGTGTTAATGCTTGATTTCCTGACTCAGCTATTACACCAGTAAACAGCTTTCCTGCACCCTTTAATAATCTGGAAACCACATGAACTCCGTTGCACAAAATCGCAAAGCCCCAGCATGGCGCTTCATTATTTTTGCAACTGTCCTTATAGCTCTCGCAGGGTTTGTTTTACTCATTCTGTTAAACATCCAAACAACCTCAAGGCCCGTATCTTCCATCCCCTTAGACCTTGCATATCAAGCAGGCTTTGAGGTGCTCAACAGATATCCTCACGATCGCCTGGCGTTCACACAAGGTCTGATCTTCCATGAAGGGCAGCTATATGAAAGCACTGGTCTGAACGGCCGCTCATCTCTGCGTAAAGTAAACCTGGAAACAGGCGAAGTGCTGGAGATGATAAACGTCGATCAAGCTCTCTTTGCTGAAGGTTTGACGGAATGGCAGGGAACGCTAATCCAGCTTACGTGGCGTGACCAGTTGGGGCTGGTCTATGATCTGGATACTTTTCAATCGCTGCGCAGTTTCGATTATTCTGGCGAAGGATGGGGGCTGACGCATGACGAACACCACCTCATTATGAGTGACGGCAGCAACACGCTGTATTTCATTGATCCCGACAAACTGATTGAGGTTAAGCATATTCAGATTAGGGAAAACGGCATGCCCGTAACGCGTATCAACGAGCTGGAATATATCAACGGTGAGATCTATGCTAATATCTGGCAAACTGATAAAATCGTACGCATCGACCCCAACAATGGCAATGTTATAGGCTGGATTAATCTTGCTGGCTTGCTTTCGCGAGATGACTTTTCCGCGCCGGTGGATGTGCTCAATGGCATCGCCTATGACGCCAGTAAAGACCGCCTCTTTGTAACAGGTAAACTCTGGCCCTACCTTTACGAAATTGCTTTGGTGAACCAAGTGCAATAGATAGCTAGTGCTTCTTGTAAACCCACTGAATTGACGGAAGCACAAAACTTGGATACACTTCATTGATGAAAGAAAAGGTAAGACCCTGGTGGGATCTTTGGTCTGCAATATTCCTGATAATAGCCCTGTTTTTGCTTGCCCAACGCATTCGGACTACTAATTGGACAGATGATCTTCATGTATTTGTTTTCCTTGCACTGATCGCATCCACAACAGGGTTAGCGCTGGGGCAAAGCCGTTTCTCTGCCTGGCTTGCAGCCATTTTTGGCACAGCCTATGGCTTATTCTTCATCCCCTTTCTGCTTGGACTAACGATCAATAAAAACATTAGTTGGCATGACCGCATTGTCAATGTCCTCTATTTCCGCTCGCATGCCGCCATCAGTCAACTTGCTGCCAGAGAAGCCGCCACAGATCCAATCCTTTTCCTGTTAATCCTGGCTATCATCTTCTGGATCCTCTGCCTTCTCGCCAGTTACATGCTTACAAGGCACGGCTCTCCCTGGTTTATGGTACTTTCTGCAGGCTTAGCTTTGCTTATTATCAATCATTATGACCCAACGAATTCTACTAATCTGCGTTACATACAGATATTTATTTTATTAACCCTACTGCTAATTGGACGCATGACCTTTATCCGTCGCAGTGTCAACTGGAAAAAACAAAACATCTACACTGTTCATCAGGTCAAATTCGATATAAGCCGTGCTGTGGCCATCCTCGCAGTGATATTCCTGTTTCTTGCATGGTTGATCCCTATTACAAGCACAGAGGTCAAACGCTACAATGAACTCTGGACAACCCTGACAAAACCATTTGATAAAGTGCGTGAGCGGGTCTCGAGGCTTCTCCTTGAACCTCTGCAACAGCCTACGATTGGGGAGAAAGCAAGCTTTTTCGGCACTACGCTTAATTTAGGCCGCGAGGCACCGCTATCCTACACGCAGTTATTTAATGTACAGACAGATCAACAGTCTACACCAGGCCTGCGGAACTACTGGAAAGCACGCTCTTACGACCTTTATTCAGATGGACAATGGCAAACAAGCTCCAGCTTTCAACACGCCACCCTTTCCCCACAGAACTCTAATCTATCGTTGCCCGACTGGCTCGGTCGAGAACTCATCACTTATAACTTTTACATGCGCAGCAACCAACAGAGGAATATCTTTACGGTAAATTCCCTTATATGGGTCAATCGCAACGTAGAAGTTATACTATTCAACATTAACGTAAATACAAAAGACCCCATAGCAGTTTTTGTAACTAAACCCATGCAATCGGGAGAATATTATCAAATTCACTCCCTGGTCGGCATCCCAACAATCACTGACCTGCGCCAATCAGGCAATGAATATCCGCAGTGGTTGTCACAATATTTACAGCTTCCCGAGAACTTTTCAGCAGACATACGGCAACTAGCACTGGATATCACGGCGGAATTGGATAACCCTTACGATAAAGCTTATGCGATCACAAAATACCTGCGGGAGAACATTGAATACAGCGAAACATTTCCTGCGATTCCACAATGGAAAGATCCTCTTGAATCATTCCTGTTCACTTATAAATCAGGGTTTTGTAATTATTACGCCTCCGCTGAAGTACTCATGCTGCGGTCCCTGGGCATCCCTGCAAGGTTTGCAGTTGGATATG
Organism: Anaerolineaceae bacterium; assembly: GCA_030620065.1. Taxonomy (GTDB): domain Bacteria; phylum Chloroflexota; class Anaerolineae; order Anaerolineales; family Anaerolineaceae; genus JAUXFJ01. The sequence goes on along the minus strand of JAUXFJ010000105.1, from coordinate 124 downwards.
CACAGGGTGAATTTAACAAAGCTGAAGGTTTGTACACTGTCCGCCAAAAAGACAGTCATGCCTGGCCTGAAGTTTACTTCAACGATTACGGCTGGGTTGAGTTTGAACCAACATCCGCCCAACC
>JAUXFJ010000083.1 GCA_030620065.1 Anaerolineaceae bacterium | reverse complement strand
TGGAATGAAAATAATGCATTTACAGAAGACGATCTCTGCTATTTACGTGAATCCGGCTGTCAAATTAAAGAACATATCGCGCGTGGCATAAATATTGCTACAAACTAACTATAACGTCTGAAACTCCAAATGGAGGCTTTATGAATAACACATTCGTTTCAAAAACTATAAAATCAACCCCAATCGAAGCCCAAAACCCGAAAATTGTCGTTCTCGGCTTGGGCGGTGGTGGTTCAAACGCGATTAACCGCATGATTGAACACGGTATGAACGGGGTTACTTTCGCCGCAGCAAACACAGACTGTCAGGCACTTCACTCTAACTTAGCACCCACCAAAATACAACTTGGGCCCAAATCCACGCGCGGGTTAGGTGCAGGTGGCCTTCCATCTGTGGGAGAAGCTGCAGCGGAAGAAAGTTATCGTGAGTTAGCAGCCGTTATGGAAGGTGCTGACATGGTTTTTCTGGCAGCCGGTATGGGCGGCGGGACTGGAACAGGCTCGATACCGATCGCTGCTAGAGTAGCCAAATCAGTTGGCGCTGTAACAATCGCCGTTGTGACGACACCCTTCTCATTCGAATTAGGCCGCAGACAGCGGAACGCTGAAGATGGCATACAGAAACTGCGTCAATATACCGATACGCTCATCGTTATCCCCAATGACCGCCTGATCGAGGTCGCGCCCCAAGATCTCCCTCTGGAAATGGCATTTGCACTGGCTGATGATGTGTTAAGGCAAGGTGTTCAGGGTATTGCAGAATTGATCACTGAAACAGGTCTTATCAATGTTGATTTTGCACATATTCGCCACGTGATGAAGTTAGGCGGTAATGCCTTGATGGCTATCGGTACAGGCGAAGGGCCTGATAAGGTTTCTCAAGCTATTCAACAAGCCTTACATCATCCGTTGCTTGAAGATATTTCATTATCGACAGCTTCGGGAATTATTGCTAATTTCAGCGGTGGTAGCGATTTGACCTTCACTGAAGTTGCAGCAGCTCTTGAAAAACTGCAGGAAGAAACCGGCAATCAGGCCGAGATCATCCCCGGCGTGATCAATGACCCACGTATGGAAAATCGAACACAATTAATCCTAATCGTGACAGGAATTGGCGGAATTAAGCTTGAAGACGCTTTAGTTGGTACGGAAAATTTATACCAGAAAGAGACAATCGCTCACTACACAGACTCATCAACCCAGCCAATTCAAAATTACGCTGTCGCAAAAATGATTCAACCTGAATTTGAACCTACGCAGTATCAACCCACGCTCAATATGAGCACTAACCTTGATATTCCTGCGTTTATGAGAAAGCGAATTCACCAGCAAGGTAGATAGGCCAGGAGAAGATAATCATGAAAGCTGACGCAATCTCAAAGGTATGCAAAACTGTATACAAACGATTTCCCGAAGTCGCTGGATCAAAGCCGAAAGTTACACTTCAGTCCGCGGGAAAATATCTTTTGCTATTTTCCTCAAAAGGTCGGACAGCCACGGGTAAGGAGATTTCTCATACTATACGAGTTGTCAGTGATGAACAAGGTGCAATTGAGAAAATTTCGTCTTCACGTGGATAATTGAAGGTTAATCAAATGAAACAATTCATTCAATCACTTGAAGTAAGCTTTTGGAATATCATCATCCCAATTGAAAAGAAAGACTCACCGAAGCTAACGTTTCTCAGTAAGTCTCTCAACAATGAACGCTTACAAACAATTATCTTCATTATCTGCTGGTGCTCATTTGGATTTGCAGTTGGCTTGATCATCGCTCCATTTCTGTGATCAGAGCGAAAGTTAAATCTATTTATGCAGTTTTCTACATATATGATCAAGTAATATTGGGGAGTATATCTTTGATCACATCTTCATCATGCTGTGGAACAGGTACATCCTTATATAGCTTCCACTCCTCATGATGCTCGACAGCTCCGCCAGGCTCGATATTTTGCAAAGGGCCAAGCGTTTCTAATTCCAATATGTTCCCATCTGTGTAAACTTCAAGATTACAGCCCAGGTCAGGATAGTTTACATTTTCTTGATAGAGCATTTTCTTAATAAACAGGTTGCCTGCTCTAGCATATGCCATCCATCCATCAGGTGCTAACAAACCAAGTTTTTGAGGTGCAGGTTTATTTGTATCTTGCGTTAATAATATATATTTTTCGCCAAAATCCCAGCGAGAATCAGAAAAATCCGTATAGGGCCAGATAGATAGTCGGCTTGTTGGTAAGAAGTTTTCAGAATGTGACTCACGCGCTGGCAAAGGTAGTACTGCAGTTCCTCCAGGTGCCATTACAGAGAGTGCCCAAACAGCAGTATTTACTGGCCATAAATTGTTGTTGATCAACTTGTGATTTAACGATACTTTAGCTGCATCAGTATCTATGCGTAACTCGATAACCTTTTGAAGACCAGTCGTTGGTTCTGTATCCTGAATTACTCGCAAGCCATTCTTAATTTCTTTAACTTTGACCCTTTGATTATCAGGATAGTAAGTCCTTGTCATATCTTCTGGTGCATGCCAAAGTCGATGTCCGCCATAGATCAACCATGTATCATCTCCAGTTCGACCCAGCTGTTCTGAAAATTGCTTAAATTCATTTTCCGCACCGATAAAACCAAAACGTATGACCCGCGGTCCAACATCAGCTGTGATGATCAATTCAATTTGTTTATTAGCTAAACGGTAGCAGTTCTTCCAACCCGCGTATTCAATACATTCCATCTGCAATCTCCTGACTGAAACATGCAACTTGATGCCTGCCTCTCACTTATCGATACTCATTTCTTTGATTGATTTCACTATTATGGACTGTATTATAATTCATTCCGGTAAACCAAGCTTTTAAACCTGTCAATAGTTCGGGAGGATACTGATGAAGACCAAGAAAAAACGTCCAATATGGGCACAAGATTTATATCGATTTAATATCATTACTGACCTGGAATTATCTCCTAACGGGGAACATGTTGTTTTCTCAGTTCAGGAAGTTGATCGAGATTCAGAGAAAAAATATACCAATCTTTGGATCGCACCAGTCAATAGCGGTAAACCTTACCAGTTTACCTTTGGCAAACAGGTTGACAGTAAACCACATTGGTCCCCGGATGGCCAAACTATTGCATTTCTCTCGAATCGGCAGGATGAAAAACAGGCCCAAATCTACCTGCTTCCATTCTCTGGGGGTGAGGCTCGTCCATTAACAACTTTGAAGGGTGAATTTAAAGGTATTTCGTGGTCACCAAATGGAAAAACAATACTTTGCGAATTTAGAAAAAAAGATCGGGAAGCTACCGATAGAGAAAGTGATGAAAAAAAGAAGGAACTGGGAATCGTAAGCAGGCGCATCAACAGAGTGTTCTTCAAGCTCGATGCATACGGCTATTTACCACAGGAGCGCTGGCATCTCTGGACAATTAATGTGGCTACAGGTAAGGCAATTCAGCTAACTAACTCTGAGGTATTTGATGATCTTCAACCAAGCTGGTCTCCAGATGGGAAAGAAATAGTTTTTGTTTCAAACCATTCTGATTCTCCCGACCTTAATCCTGATGCTGATGATCTCTTCGTGCTAAATATTAATACGAAACAAGTGCATAAACTTGAAACGCCCCTTGGCCCTAAAGGTCTCCCTACTTTCTCACCGGATGGTAAATTAATCGCTTATTTCGGACATGAAGGCAAAGGTGAGGGTTGGAAAAACACCCTCGTCTGGATCGTGCCAGCTGATTCTTCCAAACCAGCGAGAGAATTGTCAAGCGCTTACGATTTACATGCAGCTGGTTGGACAATCAACGATATTGGGACAGCTCAGGTCATTGCACCGGTTTGGTCTACTGATGGCCAAAAAGTCATATTCCAGGCTATTCAACACGGCGATACAAGTTTATGGTCAATAGATCTCAATGGAAAGAACTTAACTCCGATCATAAAAAAAACCGGTGTAATTGGTAGCTATAATTTCGATAAGGATTTTCAGAAAATCGGTTATTTCTTCGCCACCATTAAAGACCCTGGTCAGATTTGGTTGCTGGATTTAGAGAACAATCAAGATAAAGCCCTTACCCATCTCAATCACAAATGGATGAGATTGATCGATTTTGGTAACGTAGAAGAGACTTGGTTTAAAGGTTCAGATGATAATGGCCTTCAAGGATGGATTATCAAACCACCCGATTTTAATCCAAAAAAGAAATATCCTTCAATATTGGAGATCCATGGCGGCCCCATGGTCCAATACGGGAATTTCTTTATGCATGAATTTTATTTTCTTGCTGCGCATGGTTTTGTTGTTTACTTTACCAATCCAAGGGGCGGTCGTGGTTATGGAGAAGATCATACCAAAGCCATTCATGATGGCAAGTGGGGTACCGTTGATTATGCCGATCTGATGCTCTGGACTGATTTTATGGAAAAAATGCCCTATATTGATAAGTCACGAATGGGTGTTACCGGTGGGAGTTATGGCGGATATATGACCGCATGGATTATCGGACACACGCAGCGTTTCAAAGCCGCGGTTGCACAGCGCGTGGTAAGCAATTTACTCAGTATGTGGGGCTCCAGCGACTTCAACTGGTCCTTCCAAAAGATATTCGGAAATAAAGCACCTTATGAAGATATCAAACAGCTTTGGCAATGCTCTCCGATGAAACACCTGAAAGGTGCGAAGACCCCCACCCTGGTAATTCACAGTCAGAATGATCTGCGCTGCCCCATCGAACAAGGGGAGCAATTATATATCGGGCTAAAAAATCTCGGTGTTGAAACGGAGTTCCTGGTATTCCCGGATTCTCCCCACGGTGTCTCCCGCGCTGGGCGAACAGACCGTCGAATTGCACGCCTCAATGGGATTGTGGACTGGTTTGAGAGATATTTAAAATAAGATCAAGGTTCTTTGGTCGTGAAAAGGAATACAAGATCGTTAAGATTGGTGCCAGTGGCACCAATCTTAATCTGGTCCCCTAAACGGTGAAAGAAATTATAAGAATCATTATTGCTGATAAATTCATTTATGTCCAAACCTAGGTTTCTCGCCTTTTCTGCGCTTCCACCTGTAACAACAGCACCGGCTGCATCAGTGGGCCCATCCTCGCCATCAGTTGCCAAAGTAATCAAAACACATGATTCCAATCCATCCAAAAGCGGAACAGCATTTAGCGCCAGGTCTTGATTTCGTCCACCCAGACCTTTCCCCAACACCTTAACGGTTGATTCACCCCCCGCAATCATACAGCCCGGTTTGGGAACAGGGTTCTCCTTTCGAACCATTTCACCCAAGATACTTGAATATTCTTTAGCTAAAACTCTAGTCTCTCCTTGAAATGAGGTGGTTATTATTCCGACATTAAAACCCTTCTCTTCCGCTACGGTTTTGGCGGCATCCACCGCATCTGCCACGCTACCAATCAGGTAATTCGAGACGCGCGCTAGAGCCGGGTCACCGTTTTTCACAGTTTCCTTTATTTCACCCTGAAGACCCCTTCGTATGCAAGAAAGAATACTTTCAGATGTTTCCTTTAATAGATGATACTTTTCCAATACACTAATTGCATCATGGAAAGTAGTTGGGTCAGCAACTGTGGGTCCTGACGCAATCACATCTAACTCATTCCCAATCACATCAGATAAGATCAATGTCACCAATTTGGCTGGATATACAAGTTGAGCTAAGCGGCCTCCTTTTACGCCGTCGATGTGTTTGCGGATTGTGTTAATCTCATGGATATTCGCTCCTGAAGCTAATAATGCTGTAGTTAACTTTTGGATATCGGCAAGTTCAATCCCATTCATAGGATGCGTAAATAAGGCTGACCCCCCTCCAGAAATGAGGCAAATTACCAAACTTTGTCTATCTATTCCAAGCAAAGATTCAGTTAAGCGCTTTGTGGCATTGATGCTTGCCTGATCTGGAACCGGGTGGGAACCAAGCAGGATCTCAAAACCCTGATTGGAATATTTCGGAACCAAGTATTTTTGATCCTTGGTAATTAAAACACCACCCTGGAAATATTCAGCTAAGATCTCTTTCATAGCAAAACCCATGCCGACGCTTGCTTTGCCTATACCAATAACTTTTATTTGGCTGTAATCACCAAGAGCAATCTCGTCTACACCAATTAGGATTCTATTTTCTCGTCTTCTGACATATCTGGAAACAGCTTTAGCTGGGTCAGATGCATCAATTGCTGACTTTATTATTGCTGTGATCTTATCAGCATCAGGGAAAGTCATAAAACTGCTTGTCAAGAAAGCCGAATTACCCATTTCCAAGTACATGCCTGATAAAACTATAGGCGAATTTCACATATTTGATAGATGTTTGTCATATCGTGAATTAGTACACAAATTATAAGGTAAAATAGACAACTGGTAGAACATTACTATGAATATTAAAATAATCTTTCCTAGGAGGAAAACGTGGATCAAGTTCTAACCGGTCTTCTCAAACCCAAGAGTGTAGCTGTCATTGGTGCCTCATCAACACCAGGGAAAATCGGACATACTGTCGTTAAAAATTTAGTTGATAGTGGTTATAAGGGTAGTATCTATCCCGTAAACCCGAAAGCAGATGAAATTCTCGGATTTAAATCATATCCTTCTGTTTTGGATATCCCTGACGATGTTGATGCGGCTGCAATTACAATCCCCGCAAAATTCGTCTTGGATGTAACGGAACAATGCGGTAAAAAGGGTGTAAAGGGGCTTCTCATTATTTCATCAGGCTTCGGCGAGGTCGGCAATATACAACTTGAAAAAGATATCGTGAAAACCGCTCATAAATATGGGATGCGCGTACTCGGACCAAATATCGTAGGTACGCTTTCGAACACTGACTTATTAAACGCCTCTTTTGCTCCCTTCCTTCCCTTACCAGGTAAAGCATCTCTGGTGTCACAAAGTGGTGCTTTGTTGATCGCTATGGATGCCGCCACTTATACACGCCGTGTAGGCTTTGACAAAATGATTTCCATCGGCAATATGTCAGATGTCAATTTTGCA
>JAUXFJ010000129.1 GCA_030620065.1 Anaerolineaceae bacterium | reverse complement strand
GATAATAGCGATACTTCACAGTTCCTGGTACCTCGCGCCGTTATCATGGGGCGAAATTTGAACGATATTATTGAACCAAACCCGAATGATTTTAATTTGATGAAGGAATTTATCTCTCACTCCTGGTATAAATACAGCAAGGGAGAGGGAACCGGCTTGCATCCCTGGGAAGGTGAGACCGAATTTAAATTCACTGGCCCGCACCCACCTTATGAATTCCTTGAAGTCGATCAGAAATATTCCTGGTTGAAAGCACCGCGCTGGAATGATCAGCCGATGGAAGTTGGCCCCTTAGCTCGTGTTTTGGCGATGTATGCCAGCGGTCATGAACAAACTCAAGAATTGACAAATTTAGTACTAAAGACATTAGATGCTCCTTTGGAAGCGCTTTTCTCTACCCTGGGGCGCACAGCTGCCCGAGCGATAGAGACCAAAGTTTTTGCTGATTCCATGTTAGGGATTTATGATGATCTTATCGCTGTGATCGCAGCGGGGAATACTAGTACCTTCAATAAGGAAAAATGGGAACCAAATTCGTGGCCAAAATCTGCACGCGGATTTGGATATATGGAAGCGCCTCGCGGCGCACTGGGGCACTGGATAGTGATTGAAGACGGCAAGATTGATAACTACCAGATGGTTGTGCCAACAACATGGAATGCATCTCCCCGTGACCATAATGGGCAACCTGGAGCTTATGAAGCCGCGTTAGTTGGAACCCCTCTGGCTAAACCGGAATGGCCATTGGAGATTTTGCGGACTATTCATTCATTTGATCCTTGCATGGCTTGCGCTGTCCACATGATCGATGCTGACGGTGTTGATCTTGGAGAAGTTGGCACTGGTCTGAATGTGTGCCGCACATCCTCTTAATCCTTTGGTGGCAGACTTTTGGGCTGTCATCGAAAGGAAATTGTTTTATTTGTTTCTTCTTTAAAGGTGAATCATTGTGACAAACAAACCAAATCGAAAAATCATTCTTGGTTTAGGAAATACACTTAATAAAGATGAGGGGTTGGGCGTTCATGCAGTAAAAGCTCTAGAACTGTTGTTAGGTGAAATTGAAGGATTGGAATTTGTAGATGGTGGTGTGTTGGGTCTCAATCTGCTGCCTTGGGTTGAAGAATCCAGCCATTTGCTTGTGATAGATGCGATCAATGCAGGAAAAGAACCAGGCTCCGTGATTGAAATGACAGGTGATCAGATTCCAATGTATACCGGAATCAAAATGTCTGATCATCAAATCACATTTCAGGAAGTGCTTGGCTTAGCAAAATTCCGCGAAAAATTACCCCCGAATCTTCATCTGATTGGAGCGCAACCGGTTGACCTAGCAATTGGGTTAGACCTTAGCCCCCAGATTGACTCAATCATCCCGGAAATCGTCAGAAGGGCGGAGAATCATTTATCAAGCTGGGGTTTACTCGACTAGTTTTTTGGAGGTTTTATGTGCCTTGCTGTACCAGGAAAAGTGATCGAACTTTATAACGTGGCAGGATTAAAAATGGCAAAAGTGGACTTCGGGGGCGTTACCAGAGAAGCATGTCTTGAATACCTTCCAGATGTTGAGATTGGCAAATACGTTATCATTCATGTTGGTTTTGCGATCAGTTTATTAGATGAAGAAGAAGCACACCAAACCTTAGAGTTATTAAAAGAAATCACAGATGCTGAAAAAGAACTTGGGATTGGGTATTCAAATCAAGGTGAACATTAGGGCTGTGAATAAACACAACCCTGCAAATAATCATTGAAAACTTTCGGATTGATTAATAAACAGAGATAATTAAATTCAGAGAAAAAGTCCAATATAGCCTCTAGTGCCCCAAGTTGCCCCACAACCAATCCCCAATTAATTAAACCCTTGACAATTGTCAAAACTATATTATAGTTAGTTATATAAACTAACTATAATTATTAGGAGCATGACTTGGAAATCACAAAAACTACCAGAGTTTCAAATATTCTCAAGGAATATGGCGATATTGCAGAAGTAATGGAAATATTCGGCGTGAAGCGGGTTGGGAAATTCTCACTTCGCAAATTGTTGGGCAAGGTGCTTACTGTCGGAATGGCTGCACGGATCCACAAAGTGCCTTTAGACGAGTTCATAAGTATATTGGAAAAGGCTGTAAAGGGTGAAAGCAAGGATTCTTAAATCCTGCACAGGATTATTCACAGTAATCGACTCAAACCCTTCCCCCCTCCAATATGTGGACAGGAAAAATTATGAAAAACGATCTTGAACGAGCAGCAGAACAATTCTTAAATCTAATGGACAGGCTTCGTAAACACGGGCCACGATCCGCCCCGCCAAAGGATGCCAACATATCCCCTTCACAGCTAACGCTAATTACATTCCTGGATTCAAATCCAGGATGCGGTATTCAGTTTATAGCATCAGGATTAAAAATATCAAAACCATCAGTGAGTGTCGGTGTGAGTCAATTAGAAGATATTGGAATTCTCACCCGCCAGCCAGATTCCAAAGATGGACGGGCAGTGCAGCTTTATCTAACTCCCAAGGGGCAGGAGCTGCACAAGCTCACCCACAAATTCCGCTGCAAAAAGTTCGAGCACCTGCTCGAAAGTCTAACAACTCAAGAAAGAACAACATTGCTGGAGTTGCTTGAAAGAGCCATCCAAAATGTTGAATATGAAGAAAAAGGAAAAATATAATGACAAAGTTCTTTAATAAATGGACACGTAAATTCCACCGCTGGATTGCTATACCGACGGTAATAATTATACCGCTTGCGGTTATCTCAAAGTTCACAGCAGATGCATCAGAGCACCTGCCGCCTCAGATTGAGCAGTTTCAATCCATATTGATGTTACTGCTGGTGATCAGCGGATCTTATCTGTACCTGATCCCATATATCACTAAATGGCAGCGAAACCGCCGCAAGAAAGCGAAGCAACAAGTTAATTGAGATAATACATGAAAATCGCAGATAAATTAGCAGAGGCATCCAAACAACCGCTTACTCCCAGAAGGCGCTTTCTAGCCAAGGCCTTACCCGTCTTTGTTTACTCAGTATTCTTTCCTGTGCTTCTTTTTATCTTCCCAAAGATATTTTTGGATCGCTGGCTGGAATTGCCAACATTTCTAAACCCTATTGCACGAGCTGTATCAGGAGGGTTTTTGATCATACCCGGACTACTATTCCTGTTTACGTCTATCAGATCACAGAGAAAGATCGGTCTGGGCACACCAATGCCATTGATGGCTACTCAAAAATTGGTTGTCCAAAAGCCATATTCGTATTGTCGTAACCCCCTATTCTTTGGCCTGATCACTCTATTTATGGGAATCAGCATATTGATAAATTCTATCAGCTCAATCGTTATGGTATTGATATTTACTTTAATTATCTTACTTTATGTCAAGCTAATCGAAGAAAAGGAACTGGAAAAAAGATTTGGGGATGAATAACTAGCTTATATAAAGACTACCCCCGTTCTTATTCCAACTTTTTTATCGAACAGGAGTAAAAAATGAAAACAAATTATAGAAAAATTGCCGCAGTAATCGCGTTTATTATCGGTGCGATGGCTGTCTTTGCAGGTGGCCAGGTTGTTTTGGGAAAGGTCATGGATTATTATGTGATTGATTGGCTCCCGATCTATAACATTATCGCAGGGTTAATATCACTCTTGATTACCGCCCTCCTCATTTGGAAGGACAGCAAGTATGCAATGCCTGTCGCAATTGGCACATTAGCCGTTCATGGTGTCGTGATGCTGATTTTACAGGTTGCTTACAGTGATGTGGTTGCCCCCGACAGTATTAAAGCAATGATCGTTAGAATGGTTGTCTGGGTTATTGTTCTGTCCCTGATGCTTGCTCAGAAACGAAAAGATCAGCGATAGAATTAGCTATGCTATCTGAAGAAAAACAATAAAATCGTGATTAATTAAGTATATAATATTAATGTAAGACACAATTCTCCCTTGCAAACACAATAGAAATGACATTGTTCTCACACCTTCTCAACATATTGGACATTATCGTGTGACAGAGAATTGCCTTGAAGGCAGAAAGGAGTGGATATTTGTCATTAAGTGTTCTATTTGATACAGACTGCAGATCTATATCAAAACTTATCTTATTCATTTTAAAGGAGATAATCACATGAAACTCAGTTCATTTATGTCTATTGCCGCCTTGGTAGCGTTTCTGTTTGGGTTGGCATTCCTCTTTGTACCAGTCCAAACCATGACAATGTATGATGTGACACTTGATATTTCGGGGCAGTATATTGCCAGGTACTTTGGCTCTGCCCTCCTTGGTGTTTCTTTCATAGTTTGGTTCGCGAGAAACGCGGATTCAAGCGGTGAAGCTATGAAAGCTATCATACTTGGTGGTTTTATTCTAAGCGCTACCAGCTTTGTTGCCTCACTATTTGATGGGCTCTATGGCCCAGGGAATTATTTGATCTGGTCCACTGTGGCAATATACTTCCTTCTGTCTTTGGGCTTTGGCTATTTCCAATTTGGGAAGTCGTAAGATTCTTAAACAGCGTTAAAAAATGCTCAACTAGTAACATAGAAGACATATCTACGATCTATAAATAGGTTGTTCATGATATGTCTTCTTTTTAAGTTTAAATCCTTTACCCACCAACACTTTCCCAACTGACAATATATTCAGTCAGCTCATCCGGTTGTTTCACTGCCCCTTCTTCTACAACCCATTTACCCTTCAAGCCCAGCTCGATCGCTGCCAACTCAAAGTGACACATAGCGATGCCCATGTCCAGGCGCTGCAGGTCGCACAGATCCAATACGCGTTTGATAAAGTCCTTCCGGTAACCGGGAGTTCGTCTCATGTAGAAGCGCCAGAAGTGGCCATGTTTTACAATGCGCCAGGGCTGTTTGTTGGAGGCTGAAGGTCCAATGCGCAGCATCTCTAAAACCTTTGTGTAATCTACCGCATCGTTTTGGCTTAACGGTATATCAAGCTCATTTTTATAGAATAAGTCGTCCCATGGTATGCGGCGATCAGATCCGGCTGTTTGGCTGGCCAGTCCCTTGCGTTTTTGATCAGGTGATGTAAATTCACCCACAGAAGTTACCGCAGGGATGGTCTCAATAGCGCATAAATTTATCCTTTTAGCAAAACTACTCTTCGTGAATGTGCCGCCCAGCCAGCAGGTGCCCAGACCAATACTGGTGGCATACAGGATGACAGCTTCCATCAGGTAGCCGTAATCTTCAAGATCATATTCAGTGGGGGACATCGCGCCGACGATGAAGGCGGGTGGATTTTTGATAAAGCCATATGTTCCCAATCCGCGCAGGGACTCCCTGTCCGTACTGGTTGATGCGAGCAGGGAGAGGCGTGGGCGCGAGCCAAAAGGTCCGGACGGTAGTGCCTCAATGAATGCTTGAAGTTGATCTCTTTTCTCAGGGCTGATCGGGTCG
>JAUXFJ010000149.1 GCA_030620065.1 Anaerolineaceae bacterium | reverse complement strand
TGCGATTTTCTTATGCACAATTTTGTTATCGGCGTGTGCACCAAGTGATCCGCCCAGGTTTCTTGTTGTCTCACCGACACCTACTGTAATTACTCCAAATGAAACAATAACCCCATTTCCGACAAGACCGGTTTATGCTCCAGGAACTTTGGTTGATTACACGGCACAAGCCGGCGATACTTTGCCTGGCTTAGCAGCGCGTTTCAATACGAGCGTTGATGAGATATTGGACGCGAATCCCGATATTCCTTCAGATGCCTCTACCATGCCATCGGGTATGCCAATGCAGATCCCGATATATTATCGCCCTCTCTGGGGACCAGATTTTCAGATCATTCCAGACAGCTCTTTTGTGAACGGACCGCAAGCGCTTGATTTTAATGTGATCAGCTTCATCAACAGCAGTCCGGGTTGGTTGAAAGACTATGAAGCATACTCCTTGGGGAGGCAGTTATCTGGAGCTGAAACGCTCCAGTGGGTTGCGGTTAACTATAGTATTAACCCCAAGGTGTTGCTTGCGCTGGTTGAATATCAAGTGAATGCGCTCACAAACTTTGAACGAGACACTGAATCAGAAGAGACTTTGCTTGGGCATGAGGTGATCACTCACAAGGGAGTGTATCTTCAGATCTCATATGCTGCGAATTTGCTGAATGATGGCTATTATGGCTGGCGTACTGGGGGTTTAACAACATTTGAGCATAAAGATGGCAGTTTGGAGAGCCCCGACCCATGGCAGAACGCGGCAACAGTAGCGTTGCAGCATTATTTTTCACAAATTTATGATCTGGATGATTATATGCGTGCTATTGGTCCGGATGGTTTCATTAAAACCTATCAATCCATGTTTGGTGATCCATGGCAGGATGAGCAGGCACATATACCGGGCAGTTTGCGGCAGCCTGAGATGATTTTGCCTTTTGATGTTGGTAAAACCTGGGCGTTGACCGGTGGCCCGCATACCGGTTGGGGAAGCTTAGCCCCCTGGGCAGCGGTGGATTTTGCTCCTCCATCGGTTGTGGGCGGATGTGCACCTACTAATGAGTTCACAACTGCTGTTGCAGCGGGCATTGTGGTGCGGACTGGACCTGGGATTGTTGTTCTTGATCTCGATGGTGATGGAGATGAACGCACTGGATGGGTAATGTTTTATTTGCATGTAGCTGCGGAAGGTATGGTTGCTGAGGGTACCTGGTTGGAAGCAGGTGACCCAATTGGACATCCTTCTTGTGAAGGTGGTCATTCTACTGGTACGCATATTCATGTTGCGCGAAAATATAACGGTGAATGGATCCCGGCAGATGGCGTGATTGCGCTTAATCTTTCTGGTTGGGTAGCAGTCAACGGTGATAAACCCTATCAAGGTTACATGTTCAAAGATGATCTGATTGCGATTGCCAATCCAAACCCTGATAATCATAGTTTTATCACTGCAGGTGAGTAGAGGGCTATTAAGGGCGAGCTGTTACTCATCACTAATGTTTTAAAGCATGCTAAAAGGAAAACCGCCATTGAATTGGCGGTTTATTGTTTATTTTAAAATCTTATCTATTTATGTTTCAAAAGTGCTATTGCAGGAAGTTCCAGGGATTGACCGGGGAACCTTCGTAACGCATTTCAAAATGCAAGTGCGGCCCTGTTGACATACCTGTGGAACCCATTAAAGCGATCAACTCACCTTTGACGACATTGCTGCCACAAGGCATTAACGTGCCATCGATTAGATGAGCATACAGTGTTTGCCAGCCTCTATCGTGGTCGACAACGATAAGGTTGCCATAACCGCGTGTGCTCCAGCCTGAGTAAACTACAACCCCGGTATCAGCAGCATAGATGGGGCTGCCCGAATTGCCATCAAAGTCCAGCCCATTATGCACGGGCGGGTTCCAATCGTATCCAGATAAATAGTGATGGTCGGTTGGAAAGGTGAACGTGCCGGTTCCAACTGCACCATATAAGGTGCCTGAACAGGCACCAGGCCCAAGATAGGCAGCACCCACAGCCGGGTTCTCACGCGATACGATCCAGGATACAGTCGGGCGCGTTCCGCCAGGTACTACCAGCATGGCGCCTGGTTCAATATTTGGCATAGCATAGTCGCCAAGCGTCTCTGGGTCTAGATTATTACCTGGCCAATTGACGATATCTTCAGGTTTGACGTGGTAATAGCTTGCCACGCCATTTAAGCCGTCACCCTCGAACCATTGGTGATAAACACCATCAACGGGCAGGATAAATAGCTCAAAGCCAGGCGAAAGTCCATCCGGCGTATCACCAAGTGTATAACGGTTTGCCCAAAGGACGGATTCAGGTTTCAAACCAAACTTATCCGCAATGCCAAAGATCGTATCACCTTCCTGGACGGTATATTCAGTCACTTCAAATCTGGTTTCGATATGTGATGGTGTCGTTTGAATATCTGGCATACGGTAAATACCGGTATCCAAAGAAGTAGTTTCAAAGACAGGTGTGAAGAAGGCTTGCGGGGATGCGAGCTCTTGCGTGGGGCTCTGTGTGGATTGAAGATCAGACCGCAGATTATTGATGATCAGACTGCCTATACCCCAGACTGTCAGGACAACAACGGCAACGCCCAGGATGCTAAAAATGAGCTGCAGAACTTTGCTGTTAAGATTCAGCTTGCCTTTTGAAGGACGAGGGGAGGTTTCCCCAGTCTGCGGGGCATCATTATCAGTCTGGCTTGATGTTGATTTAGCCTTGTCTGATTGTTTTTCTTGAGATGTTGAACTTAAGGCTTTATTTTCTTCAGGTGTCATACTAAGCTCCGAATGGCATCATAACACGAAAAACGGGCATGTCAAGTTTAGTGAAAATGAGATAAGCAGGTCACTAAGGATAGTGATCTATTCTATCACTTGGAATTGATGAGTTTGAATTATGGATTTTGGAAATATTCCTTCAGGATGGGCGTAATATCCACATCACTGTGGCGAGCGAGGGCAGCGAAAAAATCCTGCCGGCTTGCATTTTCATATGCGTTGGTCTTCACGTAATCTTTAATGAAGGCGAAGAATGCCTCGTCACCCACCGTGTCCCTTAATGCTTGCATGAACATTGCGCCGCGTAAGTAGACGCTGTCGCGGTAGGGGACATAACCATCGGGAAAGTAAATACTTGAGTCAACATATCCGCTTGGATTGTAGCCATATACTCGATTATCCCACCACCATTGAAGGCTGTCTGGATAATAATGTTCGTAAAATAGCGCTTCGCTGTAAGTGGCTAATGCCTCGTCCAGCCAGGGTTCGATTGCCTGGTCATTGCCTACAAGGCTGAAAAACCATTGGTGGGAGGTCTCGTGGGCAGTGATGATTGTGAGATTAGTGAGGGGTGTACCGTCGTAGAACTCGTAAAATCCACGGCTCAAGAGTGTCATACCGTCAAATTCCATTCCATGCAGGAAATCAGCTTCGATAACAGAGAAGACCGGGCGGGAATAAGGTGAGTAGATATCACCATAGAAGGCAATTGCATCAGCAGCGACATTGGCTGCTGCCTCCCCAGCGGCCTGATGTTCAGGGAAGGCGTAAGAAAGTATTGTGACGCCGTTTTGTTCAATCTGGCTGATAACGTAGACATCACTGATGGAAAAAACGAAACCACGCGCCAGATCAAGCGTGTAATGAATGATACCGTCTTGTTCAATGCCTGCCGCGCTGGCAGCAATCTTCATGTTTTCGCGTCTGTCTGTGAATTGAAGATTGACTTCAAAATCAGCTGCTTCGTAGACAAGATGTTCTCCGACAATAAAACTGTTGACCAGCCACATGTCGTGAACTTGCCAGCCCTCGCCTGTCTTATAGGGCGGGATGAAAGGATACCAGTTGGCTAGATTGAGCTGTTTTCCGGTATAACCCATTGTGCCTTCGCGCCAGGGAACTACCAATGAAAAACTGATCTTTATATCAACCTGACTGCTGGGTTCGAGAGGTGCTTCCAGGGGAATGTGTAAGCGATGACCTTCCCAGTAGAATACAGAGATCACCTGATCGTTCCCATACGTGAGGGTTTTTAAGAAAAAGCTGTCTTGAAAGAGCATCGGAGAAACTACCAAGACAAGATCATTTAGCACATCTTCAGATTTGTTTGTATAGTTGATCTCTTCTTCCACGCTGACAAAGTGATTGTAATAGTCCACTGTCAGATCGAGCTTATAATGCGACTCCTGTCCATCGAGCGGTAGCACTTCGGTTGGGGTGGGCGTTGGCAGCGCTGTTTGAGTCGCTTCTTGGGGGGGTGTGGCGGATGGGACATTCTCACTTGACAGTGTGCTTGTCTCAGTTGCGCCTTGATTCTGGCAAGCAGTCAGGATTGCCAGGAGCAGGATAACTATACAGACTATTTTCAGGTTTCTTTTTTGCAAAATCATAATATTATCTTTTGAGATCAATTGAAGGAATTTTACCAGATTTCGAGGATGGATAAGGTTCTAAATCGGTAAAATTACTCCTGGATTCAACTCGCAAGAGCAACAAAGCTGGTTGAAAAGAGGTAGCAATGAAAACACAAATGACCTTATAGACTGGAGCGCCTCGTAATCTGAAGTGCCATCAAGGCACATCAGATGTACGCCCAACTCTGGAGAGTTGGGCGGCAGCCGCCCCAGTCGTATGTACAACGCAGGGGCGTTGTACGAAGCCCCCCGATAGGCGGGCTATCAAGAGTTTTCGCAGGAATCGCAGCGTCGTGTCCAGAGAGGGCACGTCCTTCGGATCGCAACGATTCCT
>JAUXFJ010000205.1 GCA_030620065.1 Anaerolineaceae bacterium | reverse complement strand
CCGCGGCGGAAGTCGGTCTCTTTTTGCGATCCTTCAATACTCACTATTGGCATAACATTACCTAACTGAATAATGCGCTCTACGGTTTTCTCATCCAGCAAGGTTCCATTAGTAAAAACCTGGAAAGCGACATCGTTGAACTTCTCATAGATATCCCACATGTAATCACAAATGAAGGGTTCTCCGCCTAATATCGTAAAAAAGTAGATTCCCATTTGTCGTGCTTCTTCTATCACCCGTTCAATAATTTCATATGGCAAATCATCTTTTTGACTATATTCGCTCGCATAGCAACCCTTACAACGTAAATTACAGCGCATAGAAGGGCTTAAAAGAATAGTAAAGGGTGGGTAGAACCCTTCTCTATCCCTAAACTGTTCCCGCTTCTTAGCATTCGGGCCGAAGATGTTGTTGAATATAAAATTGGAAATGAACTTATAGCGGACATTAGGATGCATCTCGTGAAAGATACGATTAATAATTTTCCCCCATGGTTCACCATTTATCCAGGCTTGTTTAAAAGCTAGGATTTGCTCGTACTCGAACTGGTTATTATGGTTAATCCAAATTAATAAATTAAATATACGTTCAACATCCTTGTCCGAGGCATTATTTAGTCGCGGAAGAATGATCTTGATCGCTTGTTGTACTACAAATTGCTTGATATTCCTCATGATTATTCTTTATAAGTTTTCTCTCTGGTGACATGGCCAAGTTGTACGTAAAACAGCATAACCTGCACAAATCAAACCAACAAGATAGATCGGCCAGTTGAAAGTTGTAGGCCGTAATTGGGTAAGTGTTTCTATATCAGCAGGCATTATCGATAAGGCATCTTCCATGAAGGAATACAACATTATTAGCACACCCACAATTAAGGTTGTCCACTCAAACTCAGAAAACCTAATTTTGCGTCCTTTATCCTCACTAATTACAGCCAATATTCCTCCGACAACCATTAGGCAGGCAACCAACACAGGAGCGATAACAGGTCCCCACCAGGGCAGTGGTATCAAAAACAAAATATCCGGCGAGAAGAGTGAATTGGGCCAACCGATGATTAACCTGAGCCAGATATAGTAGAAAATATCCCATATCCCGAAGGTGAAAAACGTAAAACTGATTCGCGACTGAAGTGTCTTCCCTATAGCCCAACCCACTGCCATAAGCATAACAAGTGTAGCCAATTCCCGCCCCACCTCGATTGGGACGATCACAGGATCAAAGGGTGGTATGTCAAGTAAGAGGTCGTTGATACCATAAATGCGTCGTATATAGACAACAACCGTTGATTCCACATAAGCCATTGCAATGGCAAACAAACCCACCCACCAAAGTTTTTTAGTTTGCACTAATTACCCTCCGCGGAGCATATTGCCAGTCCTACAGTTCCAGGACCAACATGGACGCCAATCGCTGGGCTGATGTCATAGATCTCAATTTGTGTACAATCAAGCTGTTGTAGAAGCTGAACCCGGAGGTTCTTAACTTCCTCAAGCGCATTTGCGTGCATAACGCCAACATTGACAGGTTTTCCATCCGCTTTTTCAACGGACAGCTTGATTAATCTCTCGGTAGCTTTGCGTTTTGTGCGGACTTTTTCCAGCGCATCGATCTTACCTTGATCATCAAAATATAGAATTGGCTTGATGCTTAGCGCCGTTCCAAAGTACCGTGATGCGCCCCCTATCCTTCCGCCTTTATGCAAATATTTCAATGTGTCGACAACGAAAAACAAATTCAATCGTTTTGCAATGCCTTCAGCGAGATGCTTGATTTCTTTTAGGCTCATACCGTCAGAAACTGCTTGAGCTACTGCAGTTACAACCAATCCCAAACCTGCCGAGGCTGAATGTGTGTCAATAATCTCGATGGGTATTTCGGAGATCATAGAAACAGCAGCTTGAGCAGATGCTACTGTGCCGCTGATACCTGAGGAAATGAGGGGAACTACAATTCCATCATAATGAGGAGCAAGTTCCTTGAATACCTGTAAAAAATCACCTGCTGACGGCTGGGATGTTGATGGGATATTTGATGATTTTTCCAAACGTTCATAGAATTCAACTGGAGACATATCAACTCCATCCATATATGTGTTTTCATCCCAATGGATCTTTAACGGAATGACTCGGATGTTGTGAAGTTCAACAAAATCCTTTGGTATATAAGCCGAACTGTCTGTCACA
Organism: Anaerolineaceae bacterium; assembly: GCA_030620065.1. Lineage (GTDB taxonomy): Bacteria > Chloroflexota > Anaerolineae > Anaerolineales > Anaerolineaceae > JAUXFJ01. The sequence continues at coordinate 1,526 of JAUXFJ010000205.1, read as the reverse complement.
ATTGCAATTTTGTTCATGAGATTTCTCCTTTATCTTGTAGAAATGTTTTTTAATACTTGGTTATTAGTTATTTAAAGTTCACATTGAGAGAACATCAGTAAACCTCATCAATTTCAACGTATCTCTTTCTGCATTACCAACCATGTTTTCCGAAAATTACGAAAGAATTGCATAAAAAAATTATCCTTTTACTATCTTGGCAACCTCCCGGGCGAAATCGGTCAATTGTTCCCGTTTTTCTGCATTAAGTTGTGTAAACATTTCTTGATATTTTCCACTCTGCTCCAGTAAAAACGTAGAGAATTTCAAGTTAACATCCTCGACCACTGACAGTACCGCACTGATCCCAGCCAAGGCAATCAATCCAACCTCACCTGGAAAGCCAATCCGGCTCAGACGATCAACCAATCCTTTGCCTTCCGCGGTCTTTTGAATAGAAGCTAAAGTGAGAATAATGGCGGTGATCATCTCGGTCATGAAGATCAAGGGTGAACGTTGCTCAGGGATCCGAACCAATAAATCATTCAGCAAGGTTTCATATCCCCCCACTTCTTTTTTATGCAATTGCTTCAAGATGCGCTGTTTCGCTAATTCCCAAGATTCATTGTTAACAGATCCCCCAGACAAATGCTTTATTAAGCGTATAGCTGCCTGGGTAGGTCGGAAAAGCACTTCCGAGCGCCCCGGCCCTCGATTGCCAGACGGAAGATGGTATTCTGCCTCGACCAAACCTCGCTTTTCAAGTAACCGCAGCATCTCATATGCAGTGACTTTTCCAACATCAAGACGCTTAGCTAAGGCAACATAATGAATTGGACCATCTGTTTCTTGATACATATCCAGAAATTGGCTGAGAAATTGCTTTTGGCGTCGCGTTAATTCTTTAGGCATAATATTTTCCGAATAAAACGAAAGTATTATAATCCAAAATATCAGTTTGTCAAGGTCTTTTTGAGCGGTGTCCAGGACATATGAGAAAGATTGAGATTAGGCCAAGTTAACAGACCTAGGACTTGGGCTTTGCTAAATGATTAAGAGTCAGCAAGGCAACATATCCATTGCATCCACGCGGTGTTACAGCGTCCATACAGTCCCATATAAAGGGCTAAAACTGTCCATTGTTTTCACGGTGTCTCATTAAAATTGCACCAGGAAAATCCGAGGGGAGAGCGACTCCACCAGAACTCAGTACTTGAATCCAGCGAAATTTATATCCTTATTCCAACTGCTATTGCAAGAAATCCCAGGGATTTACACGCCCGTATTCATCATTGCGCATCTCAAAATGCAAATGTGGTCCGCTTGAGTTGCCAGTGCTGCCCATCAAGCCAATCGTATCTCCCTGATAAACCTCTTGCCCGCAGCCCACATGGATCTGGCTGAGGTGCGCATAAAGCGTCTGCCAGCCGAACCCATGATCAACAACGATCATCTCACCATATCCCCAATCGTTCCAGCCGGCATAAACCACCACACCGCTGTCCGCAGCAAAGATCGGATTGCCCAGCTTGCCTGCAATATCAATG
>JAUXFJ010000017.1 GCA_030620065.1 Anaerolineaceae bacterium | reverse complement strand
TGACTGGACACCCTTGGTACTGGATATATTGGTGCGGCACAATGCTAAGGCTACCTTCTTTGTGGTTGGGCGGAGCGTCAAAACTTATCCAGAAGTGATCCTGCAGATGGCGCAGGCGGGACAGATGATCGCGAATCATAGCTACAACCATGTCAGTCTCAGCGAACTTTCATGGCAGGGTTTTTATTACGAGCTAAAAGATACGGAAAATGCGGTGCGTGAGATCCTGACACCATATCCAGATCTTGAACAACAAGTTGGATTGTGCGTACGACCGCCTTATGGGAATGTGAACGGGAATGTATGGACTTATGCCTACAGATTGCAATATGATGTGTCCATGTGGAGTCTGGATACATTAGATTGGACAGGATTAAAAGCTGAGGCGATTGTGAAAACTGTAATGGATAAGGTCAAACCGGGCGCAATTATACTCATGCACGATGGGGGTAAGGACCGCTCAGAGACGGTAAAAGCACTGGGGTTGATTTTGCATGAGCTAAGAATCCAGGGATACCATTTTCCTGCTTTATGCACAGCAACCGGGCAGGTCACTCAGTAAACTGAAGATAGTGAGTAGAGGGGGGTTATTCATCAAAACTATAATCGTTAAAAGATATTGACAAAAAGCAAGAAGTATACTATTATATTGATATATAAAACATTATATAAACAGTATTACATAAGAGGTATGTTGTGTCCCTAAAATTCACTTTACTAGGATTTCTAAATTATGGGCCTCAAACAGGTTATGACCTGAAGAAGCATATGGACAACTCGACTCAGTTCTTCTGGCATGCGCATCTTGGTCAGATCTATCCCACATTAAAGAAAATGCTGGCGGATGGATTTGTTCAGTCTGTCGATGTTCCACAGGATGGCAAGCCAGATAAAAAAGTCTATGCTATCACGGAGAAAGGGAGCGCAGCTTTTCTTAAATGGCTTGAGGATCCAATCATTCAACTTACGCCCACCAAGGACCTTGGCTTGCTACATTTTTTCTTTTCAGGTATTTTGGAGAAAGAAAAGATCCTTGAGCATTTGAGTTTCTCATTAACCCTTCACAGGAAGAGACTATTTGAGTACCAGCATGAAACTGCTGCCTATGTGCAGGGAATAATCAAAGAAACAGGGTTGGAACGCGAAGGTATGCTGTGGGAACTCTCTCGTCAGTTTGGCGAAGCTTATGAACGTACTTATGTTAAATATCTTGAAGATACGATGGAAGTCATAAGAAATAAAATGAAGGAAAGATCATAAAAATTGGAAAAGGAGAAAAAATGAAAGTTCTTGCGCTTAATGGATCACCCAGAGCTGAAAGAAGTAGCACCTACCATATTTTAAAGCCATTCCTGAAAGGAATGCAGTCGGCAGGGGCAGAAACTGAGGTAATTCATATCCAGAAATTGAAATTGAAATCTTGCCTGGGATGTTATACATGCTGGCTCAAAACACCTGGTGTTTGTGTTCATAAAGACTCAATGTCAGAAGTGATTGAAAAATTCAACAAATCTGATCTGATTATTTTCGGAACGCCCCTGTATGTATTTTCCATGTCCGGGATAATGAAGACTTTCTTGGATAGGTTGATTCCCCGACTGAATCCGGAGCTAATCCCGCATCCAAAGATCGAAAACCTGACCACACATCCATCTAGATATGATTTACCGGAGAAGATGTTTTTGATATCTCCCTGCGGATTCCCGGAATTCGAACATTTTGACTCGTTAGTGGCTACATTTAAGCAGTTTGCAAGGATGGCGAATATGGAGTACTTGGGAGAAATCTTACGTCCCAGCGCTGAAGCTCTTAGCAATTATGGTATGCAAGGATTGTTCAAGTCGTATTACGGGCTGGTACAAAGAGCAGGAGAGCAGTTGGTGCTTAAAGGGGGGGTAGAGGAAGATTTGAGAAATCAACTTAGACAAAACCTTTTTCCAGGGAGCAAAGAGGACTTTTATGAAATGGCAAATGCATACTGGAAGATGAAAACCGAAGATGAAAAGAAGCATTAGAAAATAATTAATTACTGAGAGAGGTGAAAACTATGGATATAAGAAAATTATGCGTAAAAGAGATTCTCGAAGGAATGACTTTGACCTTCAATCCTGAAGCAGCTGGTGAGTTGACTGCTGACATTCAGTTTTGTTTGACCGGTGAAGAGCCCGGCGATTACTTCTTGCATATAGAAAATGGGGAATGCAAGTTCAGTGTGGGAACAGCAGAAAAACCCAACTTGACAATCTATACTGCTTCTGAAATCTGGAAAGCAATCAGTACGGGTGAACTAGATGGTCAGGCGGCATTCATGAGCGGCAAGTATAAAGTTAAGGGAGACTTCAGTCTCCTAATGAAACTAGATAAATTGTTCGAAACAGCTGACAAAGAGATTAAATCAAAAAATGAAAACGCCAGCTAACTTGAACATACGTCAAACCATAGAGGGCATGACACTGACTTTCAACCCCTCTGCTGCAGAGGGTGTGCAGGCAGTTATTCAGTTCATTGTCAGCGGTAAAGAACCAGGAGAATATTACCTGCGTATTGAAAACAAGGATTGCACGTTTCATCGTGGAGAACTGCCTAATCCCACCCTGACGATTATTACCCCCTCTGGGGTTTGGAAAAAAATAAGTCTGGGTGAACTTGACGGACAGGACGCATTATTTAAAGAGCTTTATAAAGCTGAAGGGGACATCAGTCTCCTCATGAAGTTGAACAGCTTGTTCATGCTTGAATCTGAATCTGGTGATGCCTTGGATGATTATAAAGCTCCACCAGAACAACGACCCGCAGGTCCATTAGCCATAAAAGGTATGACCTGGATGTCAATTGCGTTTATTCCCTGGATTCTACATTGGTCGACTTTTGATATTCCAAATCTAAACACCTGGATAAGTATTGGCATACCCTTAATCCTTTCAATTGTGCTTGTTATCTACCGCACTAGATATAACAAGCCAACCTGGATGGAGTGGGGAGGGTTGGGGTTCTTTGCTTTTTCTGCAGTAATGTTACTTGTAAGTCCATCTTTTTTCTCAAAGTGGGGATCACTTTACAGTTCAATTGTGATGGGCATGCTTTGGTTTTCCACGCTTTTATTTGATCGAGTGCCTCTTTGTGGAGAGTATTCCAAATGGGGATATATCAAAGCGCTGTGGAAAAACAGCATGTTCATTTATCCTAATGCAATTATCACACTGATGTGGGGTTGGGAGTTCCTCTTATCCACGTATTTTGGAATTGCTGCAATACTTGTACGCGATGTATCGGTTGTGTTAATGGTTTCATTAATAGTTATTCGCTACCTTTTAATGGTTCCAGCTTATATCCTTACGGATTATTATCAAAAGAAAGCGTTGGAATTGAAAGTGAATGATTTTGAGAGATCAATTGCAAGATTCAAGGTAATTGCAAGCATCGGTATTTTAGCAGCGGTTATTGAAATATGTTTGTTGATTCTTTTGTAAAGATTAGCATATAAGGCGATGTTTATAACTTAATAATCTTTCCCGCTTATGTTTGATGCAATTCTCATGTGAAACTATGGAGACAATAGATACAATGGATGCTAGTATATGCAGCAGGTAACATGTCAATAACTTTGGATCATAAGTTTGTTGTTTTTACCTTGCAGGCACTATCAATCTCCATCAACTACCCAATAATAAAAAGGCTATTGAAGTAGCCTTTTATATAATGTTCTGCAAGATGTACAACATTAAGGCACTCAATAAAGACTTGCATTTTTATTGAACCTATGATAAATTATGGATGCCAGACGTCTGGGTGCCCCCCTCATCCAGGCGTTTGACATTTAAGATTGCGGAATGTTTATCAGTAATAAATGACTGCAAGAATAATTTCTCCAGGTGTATGAAGGAAGTAGAGCGAGGGTTTAAATGGCAGCGAGTAGATTTCAGGTGCGAGAATGCAGTGATGCAGAATGTCGCTTACGTTTTCCACTTAACCCGCAGATGCACAGCGGTGCTTACTGTCCGCGCTGTGGTGCACCGACGGTACTGGTAGAAGAAGTGCTTGAACAAGCGGGTTGTGGTGTAGTGGAGCCACAAAAGGGCGCGGGCGCGGCAGGATTGTTAGATAACATCCGCAGCAGCTTTAACGTTGGGGCAATGTTCCGAACGGCTGACGGAGCGGGTTTGGGTCATCTGTACTTATGCGGGATCACACCAATGCCTGACAGTAATGATAAGATCAGCAAGACCGCTTTGGGGGCTGAAGAGAACGTGCCCTGGAACTACCATGCTAATGCATTGGATGCAGCCGCGCTGCTTCAGGAGAGGGGTGCCCGGTTAATTGCCTTAGAATGCACTCAGGATGCAATCCCGCTGTATCACTATCAAACAAAACCCGAGGATGGGCGGCTGACAGTTTTGATTGTCGGCAATGAAATTACAGGCGTTGACCCGGGATTGATGGAGATATGCGAGACTGTTTTATACATTCCGATGCGCGGGGAAAAGGGATCGCTAAATGCAGCAGTTGCTTTTGGTATTGCTGCCTATTGGATAACAAAAACTGTTGAAATATGAGAGGGATTTATTATTCAAGGACATAACTGGGAGCGAAGTCAATATAATTGGCAGGTTTGCATCATTTAGTGGGGATGTGGAAGCAAGCTGATGGTTTGGAAGTGTTATTATAAAGAATGGGCATTGAATTAAAAAGATGTCTTTTCATCATAGAATGCATTGATCATTTATTTGGAGCTTGGAAAGAGTAAGGAAAGTTTATGATTGTTACAGAAGATCTAACTAAAGTATTTAAAATTGGTAAGAAGGGCAAAGAAGAGATTGTGGCAGTGGAGTCGCTGCACCTTTCAGTCAAGGAAGGTGAGGTTTTTGGCTTCTTGGGACCTAACGGTGCAGGTAAAACTACAACTGTGCGCATGTTGACGGGCTTGATCGCACCGACACGTGGAAGAGCCAGCGTGAATGGTTTGGAACTGGGGAAGGAAAACCGTGCGATCCGCAAATGTGTTGGTATATTGACTGAAAGCCCGGGGATGTACGAACGTCTGAGTGCCGAGAAAAACCTGAGCATCTTCGCAAGTTTATATGACGTTGAAGATGTGCCTGGTCAAGTGAGAAAATTCCTGCAAATGCTGGGTTTATGGGGGCGGCGCCAAGACCCGGTGGGCAGTTTTTCAAAAGGAATGCGCCAAAAGCTGGCAATCGCACGTGCATTACTGCACGACCCCAAGGTGCTTTTTATGGACGAACCGACGAGTGGATTGGATCCAGAAGCAGCCAAGATGGTGCGTGATTTTATTGAAAGCTTGAAAGCACGCGGGCGGACGATTTTCATATGCACGCATAATCTGGACGAAGCAGATCGCTTATGCGACCGGATTGGCATTATTAAACAGCGTTTGATCGCGGTGGATACACCTGCGGCACTGCGCCAGCGCCTGTACGGCAGGAAAGTAGTATTCCATCTGCGGGAGCTGAACTCAAAATGGGTGAAAGTAGTAAGTGCGCTGCCTTTTGTCAAAGAAGCGCGGGCTATAAGTGAAAGGTTGGTGGTTAGTTTGGAAAACCCTGACCGTGATAATCCTGAGATCGTGCGCTGTTTGGTCAAAGTTGGTGCAGATATCCAATTTGTCGGTGAGCTTCGCCATTCATTGGAAGAAATTTACCTGGAGACATTGCGAGACATAGAGGACGAGAGATGATGATAAAACATATTCGAACGATCATCGATAAAGAATGGGCTGAAGTTTTCAAGAACCGCATGGTGCTTTTTACGATTATTTTCATGCCGATGATCTTCACGATACTCCCATTGGTCATGCTGTATGTGATGGGAGAGGCTGTTGGCGATATGAGCGGGGGCACTGCGGATGTACCGCAGGCATTTTTGGCTGCATGCGGTGGTTTGAGCGGGATGGAATGTTTGCAGATCTATATGGTGAATGAGTTTTTGATCTTGTTCATGCTGATACCTGTGATCATTCCGGTCACGATCGCAGCTTACAGTATTGTGGGTGAAAAGACCACTCATACCCTGGAGCCATTGCTGGCAACACCGATCAGTACAGTGGAATTGCTGGCGGGTAAGAGCCTGGCGGCTGCTATCCCGGCAATCCTGGTGAGCTGGCTTGCTTTCGGAATTTTCCTACTTGCGCTACCTTTGATCGGGGTTTCTCGGGGGGTGCGCGCCTATATTGGCGGACCGATTTGGTTGCTGGGGGTGCTTGTGGCGGGTCCTTTAATGGCTGTGGCATCGGTGAATTTTGCATTATATATTTCTTCACGCGTTAACGATCCACGTGTTGCCGAGCAGATCTCGATGGTGATCATGGTGCCGATCCTGGGTTTGCTGTTTGCTCAATTAGCAGGTTTGATTGTGATAAGCGTAGCGGTGATGTTAATTATTATTCTATTGTTAGCATTGATTGATGTGGGCATGATCTATCTTGGCGTAAGGATATTCCAGCGTGAGACGATCTTGACCCGCTGGAAGTGAGTGTTTAGGATGGATTATAAAAAGTTTCTAAAAATATTATTGGCTAGTTTGATATTGGGCTTAATGCTCATTACTACACACATTGGGCAAGCATTTGCGCAAGAGATTTCAGATGATTATAGTGTGCATCTGGCTAAGGATTTTGGATATGGCGCAGGCAGTAATGTGCGCGGGACTTTCAGCATAAGTGTGCGCGGCGATCAGGAAAATATTCAACGGGTCATCTTTATGGTCGATGGCAAAGAGATGATCACGATCAGTGAAGCACCGTTCAAGTTCCAATTCAAGACCGACGATTATGGTTTTGGGTGGCATGATCTGAGCGTAGAGGTAGTGACGCGGAATGGCGAGACCGTCGTGACAGAGTCAGTGCGGTACAATTTCCTTTCGCCGGAAGAAGAGAGCAGTGGAATTACAGGGATAATATTACCTATTGGCGGTATTATCTTGGTCGTGCTGGTGATAAGTGCGCTGATTCCCTTACTCGGCAAGCGAAAAAGCGAGAGGACAGGGGGTAAACCGAGGAGCTATGGCATAATGGGTGGGACGATCTGCCCGAAATGTGGGTGCCCCTTCCCACGCCATATATTTGCCATGAATCTGTTGGTAGGACGGCTCGACCGCTGCGACTCCTGTGGCAAATGGGTGATGACAACGCGTGCCACGCCCGAGCAACTGGCAGTAGCAGAAGAGGCAGAAGAGGCAGCTATTGCTCAATCAGCAGAACCTGTTGCTGTTAAGGATAGTGAGGTTGACCAGCTTGAAGCATCGAAGTATGTTGATTCGCTATAGAAAAAAAGTAAGGAAAAGGATTTTAGTATTCTAGTGCATCCTGGTTTGCCTAGAGAGTTTTCCGGTGGTAGAATCGGATTAGATCAAAGTATAGCTTTATTGGAGGTAGTATGGCACAGCAAGAAGTAAGTTTTGCTGTCAAGAAGGGGCTTGCGCAGATGCTTAAAGGGGGTGTGATCATGGATGTGGTGACACCGGAGCATGCCAAGATTGCTGAAGAAGCAGGCGCTGTCGCTGTGATGGCGCTGGAACGCGTTCCGGCTGATATTCGTGCCGATGGCGGCGTTGCTCGCATGAGCGACCCTGAATTGATCTTGAAGATCATGGACACAGTAAGTATCCCGGTGATGGCAAAATGCCGCATTGGTCACTTTGTTGAAGCACAGATCCTGGAATCGCTCGGTGTTGATTATATCGACGAATCTGAAGTTTTAACTCCCGCTGATGTGGCGCACCATATCAATAAGCATGATTTCAAAGTGCCGTTCGTGTGCGGATGCCGGAATTTGGGTGAGGCACTACGCCGTATTGGTGAGGGCGCAGCGATGATCCGCACGAAGGGTGAAGCTGGCACGGGCGATGTGGTTGAGGCAGTACGGCATGCGCGCAGTGTGTTTGGAGAGATCCGCATATTGCAGAATATACCTGTGGAAGAGTTGATGGCTTTTGCCAAGAACATCGGTGCGCCGTATGAACTGGTCAAAGAGGTTCATGAATTAGGGCGCTTACCAGTGGTAAATTTTGCAGCTGGCGGGATTGCCACCCCAGCAGATGCTGCTTTGATGATGCAGCTGGGTGTGGATGGCGTTTTTGTTGGCTCAGGTATTTTCAAATCCGGTGATCCAGCCAAACGCGCGGCGGCGATCGTTAAAGCTACAACTCATTATAAAGATGCCAAGATCCTGGCAGAGGTAAGCCGAAACCTAGGCGAGCCAATGGTCGGCAGGCAGATCTCAAATATCCCTGAACAAGACCTGATCGCTGATCGGGGCTGGTGAGTAGTTTCACGCTGTTAAAAGCATCATGGAAATAGGAGTCCTTGCCTTACAGGGTGATTTTGCAGAGCATTTAAGTATATTGACCCAGATCGGTGTAAAAGGGCGGGAAATACGCCTGCCCGAGCAGCTTGAAGGTTTGGATGGGTTGATCATACCGGGTGGGGAGTCAACCACGATTGGGAAGATGGCTGTGGATTTTGGGCTGATCGAACCCCTACAGCAATTTGGCCTAAAGAAAGCGATTTGGGGTACCTGTGCGGGTGCGATCTTATTATCAAAAGATGTGCATGGCAAGCAGCCCTTATTGGGTCTGATGGATATTACTGTCGCCAGAAATGCTTTTGGGAGACAGGTTGATAGTTTTGAAATTGACCTTAGCGCACCGTTTTTAGAAGTGCAAGATGGGGAAGCAAAACCCTATCGTGCGGTTTTCATTCGAGCGCCGATAATTGAATCGGTATATGGCAGAGCGGAAGTGCTGCTAAAAGTACCGCATGGTCAGATCGTAGCGGCTAAGCAAGGCCGTTTATTAGCCACCTCATTTCATCCGGAATTAACCGAAGATGATCGTTTCCACAGCTATTTTTTGGAGTTAACCCGATAAACATTCATCCCTTTGCCTGGCGCGATCTGCCAGCCCTGTTTAATACAAATGCCAGACTGCATGTTTTAGATACGATTCTGCAGTTAACGCGCGGGAATCCGCTTGCTTTGGGTAACCTTTTAACGTCAATTAATCCAGCATATGATGTGCTGACTGCGGTATGTGAACTGGATGAGGGCGGAAAGCGGCTGATAAGTCAAATTCGTTTTCAGATAGGCTCGCAATCGGCCAAACTTGGTTTCCTGATCTTGGATGAGGATGATGAGGGTGCCATCACAGCGCTGCTTGAGGAGATGATCAAAACAGCAGGAACCTGGGGGGCGCTTAATGTTACCTGCGAACTCGAGAGTGACGCGCTGTTTTATGAAGCTTTCAGACACGCAGATTTTAATGCTTGGGCCAAGCAGAAACTTTGGCGATTTAAACGTGTGCCAAGGGAATATAAGGCAGAGAAATTTCAGTGGCGTGTTTGGCACAGCGACGATGCAAGAGCTATGCGCGGGCTATATAATGCGGTAATCCCCAAGCTGTTTCATAATTTAGAACCACTTTCGCTCAGAGCCATGTTGGGCATGGTTTACTACAATGCTGAGGGTGTTCTGCAGGCTTATGCAGATATGGTCTATGGGCCTAGAGGTATATGGATGCTACCTATCATCCACCCTACAACAGCTGACAAAATCGAGGTGTTGCTTGGCCTGTTATCAGGATTACCTTTTCCGGGGAAGAGACCAATTTACATGTGTGTGCGCTCATATCAGCCTTGGTTAGAGGGTGTTTTAGGCCGGATGGATGCTGAAGTAAGCCCTGAACAGGTTTTGATGGTTAAACACCTGGCAATTAAGCAGAAAGTAAGCAATAAATTGGAAGTGCGCTCACTAGAAAATGGACACGCTGACACCGGACTGCCTGTTGTACATTTTGAGCAGAAGGATGTACATTAAAACATGGGGTGTCTTGGAAGATTTATCTAACTGCATTTGCGTTTGGCGATCAGATTCTAAAGCCTGGTGTAGAATTCATTCAAAGCAGTGTGTAATAGATTCGTTAATCCTTCAGTCATGTATGATGATTTCGCGATAAAATATATATTACTGAGTTTATGGAAATTATGGACGAAGGTAAGTCAAGTAGAAAAATGAGTAAGACACAAAAAATCACAGACGATCTTGAAGCACTGCTGAGTGTTCTTCCAACGCCTGTTGCTGAGAAAGTTAATATCCTTGATGATAGTGATAACTTATTGGAAGTTGTCCTGGATCTAGGGCGTTTCCCTAAGGCGCGTTTTGTAGGACGAGAAGTTGTGCTCTATGAAACCGAGGTAAATCAAGCCGATCTGGATTTAGTTATCGAGCGTATTGGTGATTTCGACGCAGATAATCGCGCGGGGATGGAGCGAACGCTGCACCGTATTTCAGCGATTCGCAATCGGCGCGGGAGTATTGTTGGTTTGACTTGCCGTGTGGGTCGTGCTGTTTATGGGACAATCGCGATCATTCAGGATCTCATAAAATCCGACAAGAGCATTTTGATTTTGGGACGGCCGGGTGTTGGTAAAACGACAATGTTGAGGGAGGCTGCACGCATTCTGGCAGAGAGCAAACGTGTGATCATTGTAGATACTTCGAATGAAATTGGCGGCGATGGGGATGTTCCCCACCCGGCGGTTGGCGAGGCGCGCCGTATGCAGGTATCTAAACCTTCGCTGCAGCATGAGGTGATGATCGAGGCGGTAGAGAACCACAACCCTGAGGTGATCGTCATTGATGAGATCGGACGAGAATTAGAAGCTCAGGCAGCGCGCACGATCGCCGAGCGTGGTGTGCAGTTGATTGGTACTGCACACGGCAACACCCTTGAGAATTTGCTGCTAAACCCAACACTTTCTGACCTGATTGGGGGAATTGAATCGGTCACGCTTTCTGATGATGAAGCGCGGCGGCGCGGCACCCAAAAAACCGTACTCGAACGCAGAGCACCGGCTACTTTTGACATCCTGATTGAGATACAAGACCGCCACCGCATAGCGGTGCATGCGGATATCTCTGCATCAGTGGATGCGATGCTGCGCGGTTACCCGCTCCCACCAGAGATTCGTTTTCGGGATGCTAAGAATAAGATCCACATTCAAAAGGCAGCAGCTCCTACAATAAATACAGCTTCTCAATCTTTGCGGCGAAGCGACGGTATGAAGAAAGCGCCGTTCCAGCGCAATAATGGCAATCAAAGGCGGCAGATAACCTATGATACTGTGGTTGATGAGATGTCCGGAGCCGAGCAACAAGAGCGGCCCATCAAGAACCGCAGTATTTATGCATATGGTGTGGCTCGCAACCGCTTAATCCAAACTGTGAAATATATGGGTGTGCCAGCGAGGATCGTGCGAACCTTGGAGGAAGCAGACACATTGGTAACCTTGCGGCGTTATTACCGCGAACGTCAGCGGCCGATTGTTGAAGCTGAAGAGCATAACATTCCGATATTTGTTTTGAAGGCAAATACAGTTCATCAGATGGAACAATTTTTGGCAGATCTGTTCAATCTGCGTTTGCCTGTGGATAAGATCGATTCTCAATTGGATTTGACCGATCAAACTCAGGCAGCGATTCAAGCTGTTTTGAATGGCGAAAAATATATGGACCTGCCTCCGGCAGCATCAACGATCAGGCGCTTACAGCACGACATGGCGCGCAAAGCGCATCTGATTTCACAATCTTATGGTAAGGAACCTAACCGGTATGTAAGGATATTTAGGGATTAGCCTATGTTCATAACGCTTGAAGGACCAGAGGGAAGCGGCAAGACCAGCCAGATGTCTGATCTCGCCAAATATTTGCGGGAGCAGGGATATGAGGTTATCACCACGCGTGAACCTGGCGGCACATCAATCGGGGACCAGATTCGTAGTGTTTTGACAAATCTGGAGAATACTGAACTTATGCCGCGTACGGAGATACTGCTCTTTTTAGCAGCCCGAGCACAGTTGGTTGAGCAGCTGATCAGACCAGCTTTGGAAAATGGCAAGATTGTGCTCTGCGACCGTTATGGGGATTCCACCCTGGCTTATCAAGGTTATGGTCACCAAACAGATTTGGACTTGTTAAAGCGCTTATTAGCATTTGCTACCGGCGGGTTAAAACCTGATTTGACGCTTTTTTTGGATATTGACGTTGAAACAGGCTTGCAGCGAAAAATTGATGCTGATGAGTGGAACCGCCTGGATGCTTATGAAATTGCCTTCCACATACGTGTACGGCAGGGATATAAGACACTCCTCGCCGAGGAGCCTGAGCGCTGGGTGCTGATCGATGCAAGCCGACCGCAGGCTGAAGTGCAAAAAATGATGCGGCAGGCAGTAACGTTTAGATTAAAGATGTCATAGGGAGGGACTTTTAAAATATTTATATTAAAAATTTCACATGCTGCTCTAAATCAATAAAGAGTGGTTTGGCATTGTCAAAGAAAGGTAAAAACATGTTTTCAAAGAAGAATATATTAATCGTAGTATTGGTTTCAATGATGCTGTTGACTAGCTGTAGCTCCAAAGGTACAAGCACTGCTCCAACTGGTGGTGAAGAAACGCCAGTTTTATCTCGGACTGGTGTTAATTTAGAGGATATATTACCGACAGAACCGCTGCCATTGGTAGACGACTCCGGGAAGATGGTCTGCGAAGTGAGCGGCGGCTTATTCCCCGAGTTAACCGCGGAGCAGGAGGAGATTCTTGCCGTGTTTGCCCCGGTAAGTGAAGCGGATTGGTCGAAAGGTTCTGATGATCCGATCTTAACGATCGTTGAATACAGCGAATTC
>JAUXFJ010000211.1 GCA_030620065.1 Anaerolineaceae bacterium | reverse complement strand
TTTGGGATCTCCATCCGCGCAACCTATTCCGCATCACATGGAAAAATGAAGCCAAAGCAAGCGGTGGGCAATTTGGCGGCTTAAACTATATTGAATTTCCCAGCAGCCTTACAGGGGTACCAGCCCGCATTGTGGCATTGGTCGGCAAATGGCTCCCCACTGGATCGCATAAAGTCGGGGCTGCATTCGGCTGCCTAGTACCGCGCTTGATAACAGGTCAGTTTGACCCAACCAGACAAAAAGCTGTTTGGCCTTCTACTGGTAATTACTGCCGCGGTGGTGCCTATGATTCTTGGCTGCTATCATGCGATTCGATCGCAATCCTGCCTGAGGGCATGAGCCAAGAACGCTTTGACTGGCTCGCCAACATCGCCAGCGAGGTCATCGCAACACCCGGCAGCGAATCAAATGTCAAAGAAATCTTTGATAAATGCTGGGAATTACGTAATTCAGGTCAAGATTTAATGATCTTTAATCAATTTGATGAATTTGGTAACTATCTCTGGCATTATGAGATCACCGGGCATGCGCTGGAAGAACTAGTGAATGAAATTTCAGGTCCTAAAGATTCCTATCGCGGACTGGTCTCCGCGACAGGTTCTGCCGGCACAATTGCCAGCGGGGATTACATGAAACAGGTGTTCCCGCAGAGCAAGATCGTCGCCAGTGAAGCCCTGCAGTGTCCTACATTGCTCAACAACGGCTTCGGTGCTCATCGGATTGAGGGTATTGGTGATAAACACGTCCCTTGGATACACAATGGAAAGAACACCGATATCATCACTGCAATTGACGATAATGCAGTAGTTAATTTATCAAGGCTCTTTAATGAACTTGCTGGTCAGAAATACCTTGTTGACCAAGGTGTTCCCGAAGGGATCGTAAGCCAACTCGATCTGCTTGGCTTTTCAAGTATTTCAAACCTGCTCACCTCAATCAAGTTTGCAAAATATTACGAACTTGGCGAAAATGATATTATCGTGACGATGTTAACCGATTCGATGGAACTTTACCAGAGCCGTCTGCAAGAAATGCATTCTGAATTGGGAGAATACACACCTCAGAACGCTGCTGCTGATGATGCTCGCTGGCTTAAAGGTCAGACAGTCGACTACCTAGAAGAACTCACTTACACTGAGCGTAAACGTATCCACAATCTTAAGTATTTCACCTGGGTTGAGCAGCAAGGTAAAACCTATGAGGAGATCCAAGATCAATGGTACGCCCAGGATTATTGGACCGAATTACAAGCCCAAGTACCTGAGATTGACTCCTTAATTGATGAGTTTAACCAAAAGGCTGGCCTTCTTTAGATTTCAAGCAAAAATATATTAGTTTTTTATGAGACGCAGATTCTAACTCAAATGCCAAAACTGCGTCTCATCTCATTTAAGAGCTATATCGCTTCTCAGGCAAGTAAATCACACTTGTGCTAAAATACCTGTAAACATACATTATGGAGTATCTATGGATACGACCCTGCCCGAAACGGCTCTCATCTTAGTCGCCATCGTTCCAAATCAACGTGATTTTAATATTGCACGTCTGCTAGGGTGGTACCGCATCCCACTTAAAAGTGCTCCGAAGGTCATTTCCGTAGACTACCTGGCACTATATCAGACCGCAGCCTTTGATAGGGGTAATCGCTGGCACATCGCATATGTTGCACCTGTTATTGGGCATGAACTAACCACCAGACGCGAACTATTACAAGAAGAACCTGACCATCCCAGAGCACATGAGGAATACTTCAAGATCCAATTAGGCTCCCTCCAGCGCTTGCCAAAGCCCATTCCAGCAAAAAAGTGGCGCCGGATTACATTCTTCTATACGACCGGAAGGCATTTTTCAGAAGCCCAAAACCTGAATGAGCTGGTTGTTCACGACGAGGAACGTGATATTCTTTGGCGTTCCCTGCGTGAGCGCGCCCTTAAAGCCAATGAATACAAAGCCGAGCAGCTCCCTGAGGTACCAGTTGACCCCGCAATCCTTGAATTATTGGGTTTCATGCGCAAGAATTGACCAAAACACCTCTTTGACGTCTCGATTATTTACGCAGCTAACTAAATAAATTGGAATCATGCCGATCCGTAATAATTTAATCAGATCACGATTAATCATCCCACAAAACGATAGTAATCTATTGCCCGCTGTATTTGAACTCCAGAATCAAGTAAAATAGAACCAGTTTGTAACATTATCTCTACGAATAGACAGGATTAATAATGACGATACTGATCAAATCAGGAAAGATCATCACCGCTGGTGAGACTTATCAAGCAGATATTCTCATCGAAGGAGAAAAGATCACCCAAATTGGTAGCGACCTTCATGTCGACAAAGCAGAAATCATTGATGCGAAGGGTAAACTCGTTTTACCGGGCGGCGTAGATGCACATGTACACCTCGATTTGCCCATGTTCAACACTGTCTCATCTGATGACCACTATACTGGCGGAAAAGCAGCTGCTTTTGGGGGCACAACAACATTGATCGATTTCATTCCCCAAGAAGACGGATCTTTAAAAGATAATATCGATCGCTGGCACGCAAAAGCTGATTCAAAAGCAAGTGTTGATTTTGGCTTCCATATGAATATTACCCGCTTCAATGATAAAGTTGCCGCAGAAATCCCTGCGCTTGTGGATGAAGGCATAACCAGCCTTAAAATGTTTACAGCTTATAACAATCGCATGCGTCTATCAGATGGTGAGATATTCAAGGTTATGCGTATCGCACGTGATTCAGGTATTTTAACCATGCTGCACGTTGAGAATGGTGATGTGATTGACATCCTTGTCCATGAAGCGTTAAAGAATGGACACACTGAGCCCTATTGGCACGCCCGTACACGCCCCGCCTGGGGCGCTGTTGAAGCAGGTTTACGTGTTTCAGCTTTGGCTGCTCAAGCTGACACACCTCTCTATATCGTTCATATGAATGTTGCCGGTGAAGTTGACCAGCTTGCTTATGCACGCCAACGAGGGGTAAAGGTCATGGGTGAAACCTGTCCACAATATCTATTCTTTACTGAAGACGATCTTAAAAAGCCAGATGGCTCTAAATGGATCTGCTCCCCCCCAATGCGCAAACCTGAAGATAATCAACGTCTTTGGGAAGGGTTAGGAAATGAGACCATCCAAGTCATCTCAACCGACCATTGTCCCTTCTTCTATGACGGATCAAAACCCATCAATTATGAAGGTCAAAAAATCGCCATTCCTGGCAAGGAATTAGGTGCAGAAGATTTTACCAAAATACCCAACGGCCTGCCTGGAGTAGGTGACCGCATGCCAATACTATGGACTTACGGCGTGGGAGCTGGCCATTTAACACCAAATCAATTTGTCGCTGCGATGTGTACCAATCCAGCAAAAATATTTGGCCTCTATCCGATAAAAGGTACACTTTTACCGGGTTCAGACGCTGATATTGCCATTTGGAATCCTGACATTGAGATGTGCTACGGGGTAAATGTCGCCCGCCATCGCACCGATTACAACCTATATGAAAACTGGACAATAAAAGGTTACCCTGAAACGGTCTTTTTACGCGGTCATAAGATCGTAGACAGCGGTAAATGGTATGGAAAACC
>JAUXFJ010000032.1 GCA_030620065.1 Anaerolineaceae bacterium | reverse complement strand
TATGAATCGGATAAACGCCACACCAGACAGCACCCAAACCCAAACCTGACGCCGCCAGAAGAAGGTTCTCAGTCGCTGCACTGCAATCCTGTACCCAATAGCGCTCAGCCATCGCTTTCCTAAAAAACGACAAATTTCCACACACTGAAATTGCCATTGGTGCATTGTATTTGGCAAAGACTAAGGCTTTACGAATTTGCCGCATCTTTTCTTCCGAGCTTACTACTACAAATTCCCAAGGTCGCTTGTTCATTGCCGAAGGTGCAGCCATTGCAGCTTTCAAAAGAGATTCAACTTTTTCTTTCTCAACTGCTTGCGGCAGATACTTTCGAATACTTCTGCGCTGATAGATCAAATCAAGAATATTGTTCATTATTAGTATTCTCCTGCGTGAAATTGATATAAACCATTTTTATGATACTGGATTTTCTTCAGAATCAAATTTTTAGCATCCTGCACTCAATTGCACAGAGCTTTTCATTGTCAATCCTCCAAGAACTGCCGTACGAAATCCAGCGCGTCCCCACGTGTCATGATTTTCTGAACTGCCTGCGCTTCACGTAGTGACTCGAGGATCTCTGAAAATACAGGCCCAGGTTCCAGCCTGAATAACTCCTGCAAATCATTTCCATCAAGCAACTTGGGGGGATCAACCGCTGTTTCCTTTTGATGCCACCATGCATTAAGAAGTTGATAAACAACTTCAATCTCATTGATCCATTGAGATTGCTTCAACGTACCTTCAAATGTCGCTAAGATATCAGCCAAACTTAGCAAACATATATCCACACCTAATTCATCCGTGTCGCGGAAGAAACGATATATCGCCTTTGCAGTTAACACGTCCTGGCTCTGAGCCAAATGATGTATCCGCATGTGATAGCGCACAACACCTGCAAGCCATTCAACTTCACGGTTGCTCAAACAAAGCTCCTTCGCGCGGTTGATAACTATCATTCCACTTTCATTTGCGTGGCCATAATAATGCAAACGCTGATCTGAACCTGCGCTCATCTTGTCCACTTTACCAGTATCGTGATACAGTGCCGCTAATAGCAACAGGTCCCGCCTGGAGTGTCCTGCTTGAACTGGTTTAACCAAATGCTCCTTTAACTCGCTGCGATACTCCCATAAACGCGTCGCCATTAATCCCAGAGACCAAGTCTTAACCTTGCCCGCACCTTCATAATCCGTCAACACCTCGAAAATCTTACTGAGATAATTAACAGTTTTAAGTGTATGCTCCCAAAGGTTATGCACATGTGGTGCTGATGCAGGCACTTCTTTTAAACGCAAAAGTTCCGGTAACACGGCAGGAATACAATCCAGATGGTCCATCAACCTTATACCCAGATCAGGTTGAACGGTATCCAGGATCTTAAAAAGTTCATCCCGCTGACGTTCGGAAGAAACAGCTCCCAAGCCAGAGGACGCTTCCTTCATAAGTGTCTTGCTTGCCAGGTCAATTTTTAATGAACAATCCAATGCAATCCGGATTCCCCGTAAAACGCGCAAAGGGTCTGACCGCATTGACTGCTCCGAGCAAGTGCGTAATACTGCATTCTTTAAGTCTTCTGCTCCCCTCAATGGATCTATCAATTGGTCGGGGTAATTGAGATCGAGAGCCATTGCATTGATCGTAAAATCACGATTAAAAAGGTCGCTTTTTAAATCAGGACCCGTAAAAGTCACAAAATCTAATAGAATTTTCTTGCCATCCGCTAACTGATAGATCACCCGTGCTGTTTGACGCTCATCATCCAGCAAAAAGGATTGAGCGTGCAATGATCTTGCTACCCTGTGAGAGATTTGCCGTGTCTGATCCTGCACAACAAAATCCAAATCATTGATCGGTTTATATAAAAGAAGATCGCGCACCGCTCCGCCTACCAAATAGATTGGCTCATTTTCAGGTGTGGCTTCTAAAACATGCGCGAAAATCTTTTGCAGAGACTGATCAAAGATTGGGATCATAACGCTCCAAGTCAACAGTCCCAATGAAGGGCAAATTACGGTAATACTCATCCATATCCAGCCCATAACCAAATACGAACTTATCTTTTATCTTGAAACCGCAGTAACGAATCGGTACTTCCACTTCCCTGCGTTGAACTTTATCGAGTAGTGTACAGACATATAGGGATGCAGGGTTACGGGTTTGAAGCATCTCAATCACAGAAGTAAGTGTATGCCCGCTGTCAATAATATCTTCAACGATAATCACATCGCGGTCAGTGATGCTCGTATTGAGATCCAGCGTGATCCTCACTTCGCCGGATGAAGCCCGTGCACCCGACCCATAGGATGAAACCGCCATGAATTCGATCGCCACAGGCACCGTCAGCTGCCGAATTAGATCGGTTAGGAACATGACCCCACCCCGCAGAATACAGATCATCAAGATCTGACGCCCTTGATAATCCTGGCTAATTTCTGCACCCAATTCAGCGATGCGCTGGTGTAGCTGCTCTTCAGTAATTAATACTTCATCTAAATAATCATGGTAATCTTGCATCGAAGATTCCTTTCAATCGCGCGGCACTTTATGACAAGAACGGCAGCGCGCCTCATACATTTCTGAAGCGCCTACAATCACAATCGGCTCATTATAATGCGCTGGTTTTCCATCAACTAGGCGCTGAGTTCTGCAAGCCAGTTCACCACAAACCATACAGATAGCGCTTAACTTATCTACCCGTTCAGCTTTGGCAATTAAGGTTGGCATACAACCAAACGGTTCCCCGCGAAAATCCATATCCAATCCAGTAACAATCACACGCAAACCTTCGTTAGCTAACTCGTCAACCACATCTATAATGCCATAATCAAAGAATTGGGCTTCGTCAATTCCCACAACATTAACATCCCTATCCAGTTTTGCCTTGATCTGGTCTGAACTCTCAACCGGTAGAGCTGCAAAGTCTGTTCCTGAATGCGAAGTTACTTTGCTCATCGCAAAGCGGTTATCAATGACCGGCTTGAAGACTTGCACTTTTTGTTTGGCAATTGTTGCCCGGCGCAGCCTGCGAATTAACTCCTCTGTTTTCCCACAGAACATTGACCCAGTGATCACTTCTAAGATACCCATGTCGTGTTTCATAATACTCCTCTATAAATGATAACAGGCAGATGATAACATCTGCCTGTTAAGTTTACTGGATTCTATAGCTTTCTGTAAACCTATACTGCAATCTCTTCGGCCGCAGCTGGAAGCTCATAGCCAAGTTTACGTAAATTCTTCTTAAGATCTATCAACGATTTTCGCCCAAACCCTTCGACTTCGAGCATAGCTCTCTCTCCGCCTTCAAATCGTTTAAGAATATCTCCGACCGTCTTCAATCCAGCTTTTTCCAAAGCAGAAATTGAACGAGCTGAAAGTGTTAATTCACTGACCGGACGTTCAGGTGAAGTCTGGGATTCTTCGCGAGTTTTCTGTTCCTCAACATAATCCTTACGTACTTGCAAACGCTTGTAGAAGCGATCAACCTGTCCTTCACGGTCTAAAATACGCTGTTGCTGTCCAGTATAAAATGGATGACAATTTGAGCAAACCTCAGTCCGGATCTCTTCTTTCGTGGACCCTGTCGTCCAGGTTGCGCCACAGGAGCCACAGACCACTTTGGCTTCTGGAAAATACTTGGGATGAATATCTTTTTTCATTTTTTACCCGTAAGCTCTTTCATTAATAGTATCTACGCAACTTATTCAGCTGCTTTAACGACATGCACACGTTTGCGTCCACCAGGCATCGTTTCAAATTTGACAAAACCCTCCATCGTCGCAAAAAGCGTATAATCACGCCCACAGCCAACATTCCATCCTGGATGG
The DNA here is from genome assembly GCA_030620065.1 of Anaerolineaceae bacterium. GTDB lineage: Bacteria > Chloroflexota > Anaerolineae > Anaerolineales > Anaerolineaceae > JAUXFJ01. The sequence goes on along the minus strand of JAUXFJ010000032.1, from coordinate 6,532 downwards.
ATTTTTGTACCGCGCTGTCGCACAATAATGTTACCGCTTATCACGTGTTCACCGCCAAACTTCTTGACACCAAGTCGCTTCGACTTGCTGTCACGACCATTGCGGGATGACCCGCCACCTTTTTTATGAGCCATAATTCCTACTCCACACTTATAGTTTCAACCTGCAGACGCGTATATCTCTGCCGGTGACCTGTTTTGATTCGATAATTTTGGCGTGCTTTATACTTAAAAACCAGGATCTTGCGACCTTTATAATGTTCAAGTACTTTTGTCTGAACTTTTGCGCCTTTAATAGTTGGGGTACCAACAACAACTTTTTTACCGTCAACAGCAAGCAGTACATCCTCGAGCGTTACTGCATCGCCTACTTCTTTCGGCAGAAGATCAACAGTGATTACTCCGCCTTCGACGGCTTTATATTGTTTACCACCCGCTTCAACAATTACATATTTCATTATTATCTCCAATCTTCACTTAACCGCAAAACTCGCGTGATACCGCCAGAATGCGGGAAAGTTGGGCACATATATATACCCCAGCACAATTCCTGCCGGGGCAAGTGCACTGTATTATAACGGCTTCATATTGGGATGTCAACCCGAATCAATAGGTTTTATTAAGGAAATGAGGCTCACCAAATAAGCTGTCAAATCCCTATCTCTGCAGCAAGCTACCGGGTATTCTGCAAGAAACAAGAGTTTATTCAAAAAAGATGGATAAATAAGGAGTTATATTTGGAATCTTAAAATACTCAATTCCAGTGGGAATCCCCTTGCATTTAATCTCCTAATACCATATAATTGTGTTTATAAGTGTAAGATTGTGGAGCAAAGTGGGTCGCCAGCGGAGCGTCGGATAAAACCGACGTTCCATTCATATCAGGAGCATTAGAACTTATGTTCTTCGGCCAATATGAACACACCATCGATACAACAGGTCGCCTGACTATCCCCTCCCTTTTTAGAGAGGATTTGTCTGATGGTATTTACCTCATGAAAGGCTTTGACGGTAATCTTATGGCCATGCCCAAAGACCTTTTTGATCAAATTTCCGACCGCGTGCGTAAGATGAGCATAACAGATACTGACAGTCGCTTTTTACGTCGTTTCATTTATTCAAACGCTGGTTGGTTCGAATTTGACAGTGCAGGTCGCATCCTGCTTCCTTCATTTCTAAAGCAAGCCGCCAATCTCACCTCAGAGGTTGTGGTCGTTGGAGTTGGTCCTAACTTTGAACTATGGTCTCCTGAGACCTGGATAAAGCAACTCGCCATGATGAGCGACCCGGAAGCAAACGCTCAACGTTTCAACACTTTGGACCTTTCTACATTATGAAAGTAGACAGTTCAGGTTTGGAGGAGCAACCCCCTCACCTACCCGTACTTTACCAAGAGATTATGAATATCCTTGCACCGACCAGTTCGCGTGTTTACATTGATGGCACACTGGGAGCCGGTGGTCATGCTCAAGGCATTTTAGAAGCCAGCGCGCCCAAGGGTAAGTTGCTCGGGCTTGATCTGGACACCGAAGCGTTGAAAATTGCGCAAAGACGGCTTGCCAAATTTGGAACACGAGCGCTAATCCGTAAAGCATCCTACGCTCAAGCAACTGAAATAGCCTCTTCCCTCGGATGGAAAGGCGTCGACGGTATTATCTTGGACTTGGGTGTTTCATCTATGCAAATTGATCAGCCGCAAAGAGGTTTCTCTTTTCAAAAGGAAGGACCTCTTGATATGCGCTTTGACCCTGAAACAGGAAGATCGGCCGCTGATCTTATAAATAATTGTACCGAAGCAGAACTATCAGACATCATCTGGCGCTACGGAGAAGAAAGGTTTTCACGCCGAATAGCATCAGCGATCATGAAAGCCAGGCCCATACATCGTACAGAAGAACTGGCTGCATTGGTACGTAAAGTTATTGGCAATAAGCGCGGTAGGATTGATCCTTCAACCCGTACCTTCCAAGCTCTAAGGATCGCTGTAAATCAAGAACTAAGTACGCTTGAAGAGGCGTTACCAAAACTAATTAAATATTTAATTCCCGGTGGCAGGATTGCCATTATTGCCTTCCATTCATTGGAAGATCGTATCGTAAAATCGTTCTTTAGATATGAAAGCCGTAATTGCATTTGTCCACCCGAACAACCGATTTGTACTTGTCAGCACGTGGCAAGCCTAAAAATTCTTACGCCGCATCCAATCCGCCCGTCGGATGAAGAGGCATTTTCCAATCCTAGAGCACGTAGTGCACGTTTACGTGTGGCGCAGAAATTATAAGCGGCATAAGATTTGCAAGGACTCTGACTATGAAGAACCATCTCTTACAAGCTTATCGACAAGCTCCTTGGCGGGTCCAACTTCAATGGATCGGTCTGTTTCTACTTGGTTTAGTCCTCATTTCATTTGTTGCAGGTGTTTATCTCAATATTAGTGGTCGAGCAGCCGCAGCTGGACGCCAGATTCAGGCAATGGAAAACCGTATAGGTGTCTTAAAACGCGAGATCAATGACCTCGCGACTCAACTGGCATCCATCACCTCGGCAGAACAGATGCACTCACGCGTTAAAGACACTAATCTTCATCAAATGGACCCGAACTCAGCCCTTTACATTAAAGTTCCTGGCTACCAAACCCGCTCTAGTGTTGTCCTTGCGCCCCCACCAAATGCAAATATGGTCGAAAAGCCGCTCCTTCAACCACAGTACACAACCTCCCTATGGGATTGGTTCGTGGATAACATTTGGGCAGCACCAGACAAACCAATTAATATTGATATCAAGGTGAGTCCATGAAACCCCCATTCTGGACTCGCTACCTCATTCTCAGTATGATTTGTGCATTGGTCGCGCTTGGCGTAATCATCCAAATGGTACGCATCCAGAACATCCCAGGGGCAAAAGATATCATGGCTCAGAGTGAGTTATATGCCGGTGTAAAAGAAACTATCTACCCCTCTCGCGGTAATATTTATGACTGCAATGGGTATCTCTTGGCTGGCAATGAAACAACCTATGAGGTTGGTCTTGATCTCTTCCAGATTGTTGACCCGGAAACAATTGCGACGGTAACAACAACTATCCTTGGACTTGACTACAAAGAAACACTTGTTTATGCTAGAAACCTTCCTGGAGAAAACGCTCGTTATTATATCGTTTTAGCTGATTTCGTATCTAGTGACAAGATTGAACAGCTCAACATTTTAAAGGAAGAATATGCAAATCGACCAAAACAAAAGAATGAAGTGCGCCCAAGCTTGGCCGGTTTGGTCTGGAACGCACATACAAAACGCAGCTACCCAGAGGGAGACTTAGCCTCAAACCTGATTGGCTTTTTTGGATTCTTGGACCGCAAGGAAGGCCATGGTTTCTTTGGAGTTGAAGAAGCCTATAACGATCTCCTGACAGGGACACCAAAAGAGATATTTATGGCATCTGATCCTCAACTAGTTGAAGCCTTACCAGAAATACCTGCCGGTGCCAGCCTTGTCTTGACCATCGATAGGGAAGTTCAGGCAATGGCTGAAACCGTGTTGGAAAATTCAGTAAAATGGTCAGGTGCTGAAGCCGGCACGATCATCATCTCTGATCCTCGGGATGGTGCGATCCTTGCCATGGCAACCACACCCCGCCTCGATCCAAATAAATATTGGGAGTATGACGAGATTTTCCCCAAACCAACTCCATTTAATCGCGCCGTGAGCAAGTCATACGAACCTGGATCGGTGTTTAAGGTCATTACCATGGCAGCAGCTCTCGATAAAGGCATTGTAGAACCCGATACGCCTTTTTATGACCCGGGTTATATCGAAGTCGGTGGCAGCTACATTTACAACTGGAATGGCGGTGCTTGGGGTGATCAAGACATGATCGGTTGTATGCAACACTCTTTGAACGTGTGTTTGGCTTGGATTGCAACAGAATTAGGTGCAAAGGACTTTTACAGGTATCTTGAAGATTTTGGTTTTAATCGAAATACTGGCATCGATGTGGCAGGTGAGATCCATTGGCCTTTACGGGTTCCTGGAGATAATCAATGGTTTGAAGTAGACCTTGGAACAAACTCATTTGGACAAGGCGTTGCCGCGACACCAATACAAATGGTGATGGCAATATCAGCACTGGCAAATGAAGGCAAGATGATGGCGCCACACATTGTGAAAAGCATGATCATCAACAACCATCAATATGAGATCAATCCAGTCGTCGTTGGCACACCGATCAAAGCGGAGACAGCTGAAACTATCACCCGTATGCTAGCAGTATCCTTACAAGAGGAATCCTCAAGCGCCCTGGTCGATGGCTACAAAATCGCAGGAAAAACCGGTACTGCTGAGATCCCAACAGAATTTGGATACACCAATGAGACAACCAATACATCCTTTGTCGGTTGGGGTCCAACAGATGACCCTCAATTCTTGGTGTACATCTGGCTAGAAAAACCAAGTATCTCCATTTGGGGTGCCGATGTCGCCGCACCAGTTTTTCAAGAAATCGTCCAAAACCTAGTTATTCTATTAGATATTCCACCTGATGCAGTCAGGCAGAATTTAACAGCAAAGTAAATTTAGAGCAATTGGAATTGAACATGTTGAACCTGAACGATGCCCTCATCGCAATAGCTGGTGAAAATTCTTGGAATGCAGATTCTCCTATTTCAGAATTTGTCATCGATTCTAGGCAGGCAACGCCAAACAGCCTGTTTGTTGCCTTACCTGGCGAACATGCCAACGGACACGATTTCATCAGTTCAGCATTTGCTAATGGCGCTCAATTCTCCCTTATAGATCGAGAAATGCCTTCTGATCATACAATTTTGGACTTACGCAAGGGCAAAATTGATCCATCAGCTCAGCTGCCTACCCCCCCCTTCTGTCTGCTTGTCGATGATGCTTTAACAGCATTGCAATCAGTAGCTTCTTACTGGCGAGATAAATTTGATCTCCGCGTGATTGGCATCACGGGCAGCGTGGGAAAATCCTCAACTAAGGAATTGACCGCATCAGTACTCTCAAGACGCTTTGTTACATTAAAAAGCGCAGGGAACATGAATAACGAAATTGGTCTGCCCTTGACCTTACTTAAATTACGTCCGGAACATGAGATCGCCGTGCTGGAAATGGGCTTTTATGTGCCCGGTGAGATCAAACTGCTCTGTGATATTGCAAAACCACAGGTGGGCGTAATTACAAACATCGGCACAGTACATGCAGAACGTGCAGGCTCTCAAGAAGTCATTGCAAAAGGTAAGGCTGAGCTTGTTAAAGCCCTACCACCTGCCCCGCAAGGTATTGCGATCCTCAAGATTGACGATCCCTGGGTAAAGACAATGGGTTCACAAACAGAAGCAGGTATTTTCTATTACGGTTTATCCCCAGAAGCCGACTTATGGGCAGACGAAGTTACAGGCCTTGGCCTGAAAGGTATCCGCTGTCGGCTTCACTACCAAGGAGAAACGCTTTACATAAAGGCTCCTCTCATTGGCAGACATTCTGTATACACTTTATTACGAGCGTCTGCCGTTGCCCTATCAGAGGGTATGAATTGGGAAGAGATTGTTTACGCGCTGCGAGAAAGCAAAGTTCAATTACGCCTTTCAACAGTGAAAACCGCCAGCGGTGCTTTACTCCTCGATGATACATACAATGCTTCACCGCCTTCAACGCTGGCTGCCTTGAATCTCCTACACGATCTGGAGGGCCATAAAATCGCAGTATTAGGAGATATGCTCGAATTAGGTCAGTATGAACATCAAGGGCACGTGATGGTTGGGATTAGGGCAGCAGAAATTGCCGATGAAATTGTGTTAGTTGGTGAGCGAAGCAAGATCACAGCCAAAGCAGCTATCTCAACTGGCTTTCTTGCTGACAAGATACATTGGTTTGCAGATGCGACTCACGCAGCGGAATACCTGCGCTCTACCCTCAAAGAAGGTGATATCGCATTAATCAAAGGCTCTCGCAGCATGCAAATGGATAAGATCGTATCCATCTTGGAGGAAGGGAATTGATGGACGGCAATTCTATCGCAATCGCAATTAGCGGGCTTAGCTTCATGATGACAGTCATTTGGGGGGATCCATTGATCCGCCTGCTCCTGAAATGGCGCATTGGCAAGATCATTCGCATGGATGGTCCGGAAACCCATAGGCTCAAGATGGGAACACCAACAATGGGTGGATTCATGATACTCCTGCCTGTGACATTATTAACAGTTTTACTAAATGCGGTTTCACTATTGGGTTACGATATCTTGGGGAGTTCCGTTGCACTTCCTCTATTAACAATGTGGGGCTTTGCCATTCTCGGAGCGATAGATGACTGGGAAGGTATTCGTGGCCCAAGACGTGGTTTGGGAATGCGGGCTCGCACCAAATTAATCCTTCAGCTCATTATGGCAGCAGGAATTGCCTTTGCGCTTCAATATGTGCTAAAAGTCCCGCAGCTCTATTGGCCGACCGCTGAAGAAGTGATCAATATTGGATCTCTATATATTCCAATTGCAATCGTCATCATTGTGGGCATGGCCAACGC
>JAUXFJ010000071.1 GCA_030620065.1 Anaerolineaceae bacterium | reverse complement strand
AGGCCACAGCGATTAACCAATGATCCTGCTGAAGATTACCAGCCGGCTTGGCGGCCGAGTGATTAGTTCAAAAACTATTTAATACAAATAGCCCCATTTTTTAACGGGGGCTGTTTGTCTATCTGAGCCTGGTTAATTAGCCAAAAATTGGCTGTATTGCTTCGTAAAGAGTGCTGGTGTACCACCGGTATGCCAGAAGAGGACTTTCTCTTCGGGTTTGAAAAAGCCTTTGTGGATTAAAACAATCAATCCTGCCGCAGCGCGTCCTGTATATACCGGATCGAGCAACAGTCCTTCCCTTCGCGCAAATAGGCGAATAGCTTCTTTTTCAGGGCTGTCCATGATGCCGTAACCGGCTCCGGTATAGTCTGAGTTGACCAGGATGTCAGCGGATGAAAAGCTGATCTTATCGCCAAGACGGATTGATGTTTCTTCTGCCAATTGGGCAACAAGAGATTTAAGCTGCTCGGCAGGTCTATCAACGCTGATGCCCAAAATCTTGCCTTTGAAATAAATGCGTTTTGCACCCAAGACCATACCCGCCTGCGTCCCACCGGAGGAAGATGCAAAAATTACCCAATCCGGTGAGAGGTCTTGGGAGAGCATTTCATCGAAAGCGAAAGCATAAGCAAGAGCACCGGTGGCGTTGGAACCCCCATAGGGGATAAGATAAGGCTGGCGCCCCGCAGCTTGAGCTTCCTCAAAGACAGATTGAAGTTTTGTGTCGCGCTGTTCGCGGGTTGTGGAGACTATCTCTGCACCAAAAAGTTGATCTAGGAGATAATTTCCCTCAGCGACTTTTGGAGCTTGACCAAAAAGGACAAGGACGCAATTCAGCCCAAATCTGGCTGCAGCTGCCGCGACCTGGCGGCAATGGTTGGATTGTATTGCACCGGCACTGATCAAAGTCTCAGCGCCTTGTGCCTGAGCTTCAGCCAGGAGGAACTCCAACTTGCGGGTCTTATTCCCGCCAAACGCTAAACCGGTTTGGTCATCGCGTTTGATAAAAAGTTCTGGACCCTTTAGCTCAGCAGAGAGATGCGGCATTTCCTCAATGGGAGTGGGTAAATGGGCAAAGAACAGGCGCGGGATCATGTCATTATCCTCTTCTTGGTTTCCGATTTGCCGCGTCGGCGCATTAAATTCATCACACGCGGCAGGATGTTAGTATATAAACGGTATAACAAAGGGCGTGATGGGTAGTCCCAGGCACCCAGTGTGCGCAAGACCTGACCATTAAAACCTTTTTTGAAGCGGTAAACGCCCCACAACGAGTCGCTTGCGTCGAATTCATCCGGAGCTCCCCACATGTCATATGTCATACAGCCTGCAGCTTTTGATCGGCGCATGGCTTCCCACTGCAGGAGGTAGTTTGGCATCTTGTCGCGCTGTTCTTCTAGGGACATACCGTAAAGGTAACGGGATGTACCGGCAAAGCGGAAAATGAACACTGCTGCGATTGGTTTCCCTTCTGATTCGGCAATCAAGGGTTCTGCAAATCCAGCCTTGATGAAGGTTTCCCAAACAAGGCGGTAGTATTCGGGCGAGCGGATTACGAAGTTATCTCTTACCGCAGTTTTGGCATACATCTCGTAAAGCATATCTAAATCTGATAATCTACCTGAACGGACAGAAACGCCACGTCGTGCGGACAGGCGGATATTATAGCGGGTTTTTTGCTTCATGCGTGCCAAAATTTGATCTTCATCAGGCGTGAGATCAATCAACACTGTGTTGCGGAACTGTATCTGTTCATCCGAGAAAGTCCAACTACGTTCCAGCAGGTTCTTTCTGATGGATAGACCGCTTTGGTCCTGTTGGGCATCCGCTTCGCCAGGGATGCCCCAGCCCAGACAGAGATCAGGGTCAATCTTGATGAATATAGTAGACTGCTGCTTGGCAAGATTTTGCAGATCATCAAGAACGCGCATTGTTAGAGCTTTGTCAGACCAATTGAGGAGCGGGCCTTTAGGTGCATAAAGCACATGCAAACGCGGGGTGAAACCACCTACAGTGACCGTACGCCGCAGGATGAGTGAAGCGGCAGCGAGCTTCCCTGCATTATCATGCCAGACAAACGGCAAGGGCTCCCAGCCAAAATGCGATTTAACCTGCCCCCATTGCCAGGACTGCAGGATGTGTGCCCCCGGCAGGGCAGTGATGAGTTGGTTCCACTCTTGGGATTCTTTTATTTGAATAAGCTGCATGGTTTATTGTGTCCGATTAGTGAAAGTTCAAGCCTGTGATGGTTTCTGACGATTTGTCAACCAGGCGTAAGCACGGTAGAGTAGAGGACGATAGACATGGATAAAAGCTGGTGCTGAGCGTTTGAGTACCCCGCCAAAACCGCGTTTGAAACGATAGACACCCCAGAGGCCATCCGATCGGCTGGAAAAATCTGCTTCCAGGGTCTCTTGATCAAAATCTGGAACTCCCCAGAGATCATAAGACGTGCATCCTTTTGCTTTTGCCCAACGCATGGCTTGCCATTGTAAGGCGTAGGTCGGCATACGGTTGCGTTCAGCATTTGTTGAAGCACCGTAGAAGTACCAAGCCTGTTCCTGATAGGCAAAGACCATCAAGGCAGCCAGAGGTGTACCCTGATATTCTGCCTGAAGCAGAGTGCACTGCCCCAACGGGGCAAAGTGCTCATACGCCTTTTTATAATATGTGAGATTATGAAGGGCAAATCCATCCCGTTGGCCCGTGGTGCACATCATGTCGTAAAAGCTCTGCAGGTCTTGTGTCTCACATACAATAACGTCTTTGCGTTCTGCTAAACGGATATTGTAGCGGGTTTTCTGCTTCATGGCAGCCAGGATAGTCTCTTCGTCCGGGGAGAGATCAACGAAGATTGTGCGTCTGGGCTGGATGGTGTGTGGGTTAGGGGAAAACCCCTCCAGCCATTGGCTAAAGACTGTTTCAGGTAAGGGCTCCCAGTAATCAGGCTCGACAATAAGCATGATCGTATGTTTTTGTTTGCAGAGCTGGTCAATTCCTGGCCAGAGCTGATTCCAGTTTTTGCCCAGTGGTCCCTTGGGTATATAGGCAATTGAATAACCTAGCGGAAGCGTGCGAAAGAGCACTTGAGTTCCGCAGTCTTGCTCAATAAGGTAACTGGGGGACCAGCCAAATTGGCTTTTGAATTTACCCCAGGCTGAAGTTTGCAGAATATGTGCGTTTGGGACAGTCTTAATGAACTGATCCCATGCGTGTGTGGATATGAGAGTTGCCATGTTATATTTATTTTACCGTTAGTTTTGGGTTTTGAGTTCAGGTAATAGCCGTGAGGTCAGGTGTTTCTGTTTGCAAGGCTGAACCAGGAATTTTTTCTTCGATTAATTGAATGATCTTTTCAGTTTTACCTTGCCGGGAAAACTGTATCAGCATATCGACCGTTTTATTTAATTGTTCAGTTTTTAGACTATCGTCGCTATCAACTTTGTACACATCCGGGTGATCGGTTGGGGAGAAAGCGAAACCCTCATCCCAGAGCTCTTCACTTAATTTTTCGCCTGGGCGAACACCAAGGAAAGTGATATCAATGTCTTTGCCGGGTTCTAAACCGGATAGCCGGATGAGATCTTCCGCGAGGTCAAGGATACGTACCTGCTCTCCCATGTTGAGCACAAAGGTTTCCCCGCCGGTACCCATGATGGAGGCTTGCAGGACGAGGTGGACGGCTTCCGGGATAGTCATAAAATAGCGTTTCATGTCGGGGTGGGTGATGGTGATTGGACCGCCTTTGGCAATCTGTTTCTTAAAGCGGGGCACAACGCTGCCGCGGCTGCCAAGGACATTGCCAAAGCGTACAACGCTAAAAGCTCTGCCGGTACGATGAGCAGCATCAATAACAAGCATCTCTGCGAGGCGCTTGGTTGCACCCATGATGTTGACTGGGTGGATGGCTTTATCGGTGGAGATCATTACTAAGCGTTCAACCTGTAGGTCTTCGCATACCTGAACAATATTACGAGTACCTAGAACATTATTTGTGACCGCTTCTTCGGCATTTAATTCCATGAGCGGAACATGTTTGTGAGCGGCAGTGTGAAAGACGATTGAGGGATGTTGTTTGCGAAAAATGTTTTGAAGACGATTTAGATCGCGTACATCGGCGATGATTGGAGGCATCGATAAATCAGGGAAAGTATCTTTTAATTCAAGTAAGGCTTCAAAAATACTGTTTTCACCGTGACCGAGCAGAAGCAGCTGCTGAGGATTATACTGGGCAATTTGACGGCAGAGCTCACGACCAATAGAGCCGCCAGCACCTGTGACCAGGATCGTACGTCCCTCCACGCTGCTGCTGATAGCGTCGCTGTTAATATGCGCAGGCTCTCTTCGCAGCAAGTCGTCAATATCAACTTCACGTAAGCGGCTGAAGCTTACTTTTCCGCCTAGAAGTTCGTATATACCCGGCATAGTGCGGAAGGGTACGTGTTTCTCATGGCAGGTTTCAGTGACTAGTCGAATGATCTTGCCCGGCGCACTTGGTATTGCAATGATCACCTCGTCTATATGACGCGTTCTTAGTATGTGGTTCAACTCCGCCAAAGGCGCAATCACAGGCACACCATGGATCTTATTGTTTTGTTTTTCAGCATCATCATCCAGGAAACCAACAGGCTTCATGTTAAGTTGAGGGTTTTTCTGAAGCTCACGCACGACCATGGCACCAGCATCCCCGGCGCCGATGATCAAAACCAATTTATGGCGGTTTTTCCATTTTGCGCCATTGGCAGCTGTCGATTTATTTTCTGCCATCAATCGGAAAGCAAAACGTAAAGCGCCAACAAAAAATAGTGAAATGAGCCAGTCAATAGCCAATATTGAACGTGGAAAACCAACGAAGACCTGCAGGGCAAATAAACCGATCATGAGGGTCGAAACGATCATTGAGGCTGTAGATACGGCAGAGACGATTAAAACTAATTCGCGTATGCTTGCGTAGCGCCATACACGGCGGTAGATACCAAAAAAATAGTAGACCAAAGGTTTGACAGCAATTGCAATACCGAGCATCCAAAATGCTGATGATAGATAAGTTGGGAAAAGAACCACCAATTCAAGGCGTAGCACATAGCTTGCTAGAACGGAAACGATTGTGAGGAAAACATCGCCAATTAAGAGGTAACGATTGCGAATTTTTCTTCCGAAGATAATCATGCTAATCTATATCCCTTCATTGAAAAGCTAGCGTCCTTTGAAGCCGAGAACTGTGCCCAATGTTCTCACTATAATAACAGTATCCACGAAAATGTTGCGGTGCTCAATGTAGTAAAGGTCATATTCAAGTTTTATTCCAGTGTCTTCCACAGTTTCAGCGTAACCGAAATTAATCTGCGCCCAACCGGTTATGCCTGGTTTAACCAATAAACGCGCTCGGTAGAAGGGAATCTCCTGCTGATAATAAGTTACTAATTCCCCGCGTTCTGAACGCGGACCCACCAAGCTCATATTACCTTGCAGCACATTGATAAATTGCGGTAATTCATCCAGATGTGTTCTGCGCAGGAAACGGCCCACACGTGTTATTCGGACATCATTCAAACTGGTCAAACGTACTTCACCTTCTTTTTCAGCGTTTTGACGCATCGTTCGAAATTTAAAGATCGTGTATGGCTCACCGCCGCGTCCTAGGCGCTCTTGCCGATAGAAAATTGGCAGCCCAGAATCAATCAATAGGGCAATACTGATGAAAGGCAGCAAGATCGCCATTATCAGAACACCAATCAAAGCTCCGATGAGATCCAAGCCGCGCTTTGAAAGACGGTAGACAGATCCGGTGTGGACTTTTTCAACAAAGGAGCGGATGACCCAATCTGCTTCTAAAAGGAAGATGGGGACACGCTCCAAAATCTCTTCATAAGCATTGGACATTGTGGTCATATTACTACCTAGTTCCTGTGCGGTCAGGATTGCTTGGAACATAACGCTTTTCATGTCTCCAGTAATGGCCAGGATAAGGTCTGATATTTCGTTTTCCTGAATGATCTGAAGCAATTTCTCGCTGCCAGCCAAGATCTCATAATCTCCGATCTTGGTGCCTATCTTTTGATGATCGTCGTCAATTAAGCCTATCAGGTTAAATGGCTTTGGTGATTGACTGGCGATGATATTAACCAGGGTGTGCCCGGCTTTTCCAGCGCCGATGATGAGCACGCGCCGTAGGAACTGTGGTGCAGTAAATATCTTGATGTAGAGCAAGCGCCAAATAAACGCCATCAGCGTGTTGATGATAATGAAAAATGCTACACCAAGTCTGGGGAGAGAATTGGGTTCGGATGTGAAGTAGATAAGCAGGTATATGACAGCAAGGATCAGGGTCGCTATACTGATACCTTTAAGCGTCTCGATGAGGTTATTGGCGCGCTGCAGGTCATAGAGCTCAATCATCAAGATCAACCAAAGGATGGGCAGTAAGAAAAACCAAAACGGTGGTCTGGTGCGGATAAATTCCAGGGAGAACTCCATCCAAGCATCCCCAGCCGCCCATAGATAAAGCGCCAAGAGTAGAGATGTGCAGGTAGCGAGAATATCTCCAATGATCAGAAGGAACCGCCGCTCAGAGGCTTTGATATGCCATCGTTGTGGTTTTGAACTTGATCTCATAGTGCTCTCCCAAGAAGCTTATTTAGATTTACGAGTAAAGATACCCCTGATAAAACCGGCGCCCCAGTTCAAATGCATGGTTGCGATCGCTAATGGTACACCAAAAAGCATGCTGAACTGTTTTTCCTTTACTGCAACTTGAATGCCAACACCCATCAGCACCAGGCTATACAGCAGGACTTCACCGACCATGAGCCACTGCGCAAGCGGATATAAGAGGGCTGCAATGGCAAAGACCAGCAAGCTTAGAACAAAAAGGGGTGGAAGAGCTTGGCGCAAACGCAGTGTCTTGGGATAGCGTTTGAGCATTTGGGCCTTCCAGAAGCCGTAACGCCAATATTGCTTGGATAGTTCATCCAGATTCGGACGTGCGTAATAAATTGAGCGGATAGACGGGTCCAACCAGATGCGCCCGCCGCTTTCGCGGATGCGTGTGTTAAATTCATAATCTTCATTGGAGAGGAGAGTTTCATCGAAAGGACCGATTTTATCGATTAACTCACGCTTAAATGCACCAAAGGGCACTGTATCAACATAAGCAGCCTTATTGGTGAAACGATACTGGGCATCACCAACGCCCAGGGGATGGGCTGCTGCAACTGCGATGGAACGGGCAATCCATTTCTCGTTTCGGGGATGGATATCCCATACCCCGCCGACATTATCGCCAATACCTTCTTCCAAAGCTTTGACGCAGCGCTCCACATAATCTGCTTGAGGGATCGCATGTGCGTCCATGCGAATAAATACATTACCTTTGGCAGCTTTGATGGCAGTATTTAACGCGGCTGGTATATTACCAATCCGATTATCGATGACTCGAATGTTCATATCAGCGTGTTTTGCCTTAAAGCGCTTGATCTCACTGCGTGTGT